>JAPUIC010000046.1 GCA_027297425.1 Nitrososphaerota archaeon
TTTCGTTCTTATTCAATTCCACAGTATCGAAGGTTAGGTGTCTGAGATCTGCATACAGCATCTTGCCAGATAGTATGGGTTCTTTACCAGTAAGCACTCTAACAACTTCTGAGACCATTATGCTGGAGACCATACTGAGGATCGGCGGGAGAACGCCTACTACTGCGCATTTCGGCAAATTTTCGTCGGATAAGTTCGGGAAGACGCAGGCCATACACGGTGTCTGACCTGGGATTATCGTCATTGCGCTACCATAACTTTCTATGGCCGCTCCGTATACGTACGGAATCTTTAGTTTCTGAGCAGTTCTGTTGATAATATAGCGACCTGCAGCGTTGTCTAAACCATCTACGAGGATATCTGAATCGCCAAGAAGTTCTTCAGCGTTATATGCCGTCAAGCTATTAGGGATAGGCTCAACCTTTACATCGGGATTTAGCTGGGATAACTTCTTTGACCCAACCTCAACCTTGGGATATCCTATAGAAGACACATCGTAGAGGAACTGTCGATGCAAGTCGGTTCTAGAAATAATATCCCTGTCAATAATCCGTAGCCGACCTACTCCCATAGCCGTCAACTGAAGTGCTGTGGGTGTACCGAGTCCACCAAGACCGACTAGACAGACCTTCGAAGATCTTAGCTTAGTCTGCCCCTCGGGACCAATGTCTTCCAAAATTACTTGTCTAGCATATGTCTCTAGATCCTGCGCTGAAAGAGGAAAGATGGGTCGCCTCCCTAACCGCCGCCGATCGCTGGCATGATGATCAGCTTGTCTCCTTCCTTTACTTCAGTTTCTAGCCCATCCAAATATCTTATGTCCTTATTGTTTACTAGTACGTTAATGAATGTCTCAAGATTGCCGTCTTTATCTAGTAATCTCCCAGCCAGTTCTCCATACGTCGCGATTAAGTGATCTATACCATCTTTAACAGACGAGGCAGATAACGAAACTTCCTTCTGCCCATTTGCAAACCCTACTAGATTTCCATAAAGTCTGACTTTGATCTCTACCATAACTACCACTTTTCTACCAAGGCCGATAGTGCGTCTATATTTGGTTCAATATCAAATCCATTGCCTTCCGTTGGAACTATCTCGCTTGTCTTAAGACCATTACCGGTAACGCAACACACTATCGATTCGTCTTTGGCGACCTTACCCTCGCGGACCATTCTCTGTAGAAGCGCAATACTGACTGCTCCCGCCGGCTCGGTAAATATGCCCTCGGTTCTTGCAAGAAGCTTGATACTCTCTACGATTTCTTCATCACTTACGGCGCCGACAATACCACCTGAATCCCTTACGTACTTTAGGACATAGATTCCATCCCCCGGATCTCCTATTGCAATGCTCTTTGCTATCGTATCTGGTTTCTCAACAGGCTTTACGATATCCTCGCCAGCCCGAAATGCATTCGCAATAGGGGAACATCCCTCTGCCTGAACTCCGTTGATTTTAACAGGTGTAGGGGGTACGAATCCCACCTCTTCAATCTGAGAAAAGCCCCTAGTAATAGAAGATAGTAACGCTCCACTCGCCACTGGGATGATTATCTGATCTGGGAGTTTCCAATCCAACTGCTCCGCGATCTCAAAAGCCATAGTCTTGGATCCCTCAACATAGTATGGTCGGGTCGTAATATTGACTATATTCCAACCGAACTCTTCCGATGCCATTACTGCTAATCGATTAGCCTCATCATAAGTTCCCTTTACCCCAATGATCTTTGCGTTATACGCTGTTATCTGCGCGATCTTCTCTGCTTCAATGTCTACTGGCGCCAGCACATAGCATGGTAGACCTGCTTTTGCAGCATGCGCAGCTACGGCAGCTCCCAAATTTCCAGTTGACGCGCAACCCACTGCTTTATCGCCGAACTCTAAAGCCTTAGAGACTGCTATTTCGGCGGGTCTATCCTTAAATGAATAAGTGGGATTTACTGCATCATTCTTCACATATAGATGCTCCAGCCCTAGCAACCGACCCAGATTGGTACACTTAACCAGCGGTGTAAAGCCAACATTGATGTCTATCCTGTATTTTGGCTCAATTACTGGGAGGAGCTCTTCATACCGCCATATCGTCCTTGGCCTATTGACGAATGAGTCTTTTGTAAATGACATCTTCGAATAATCGTATATGACGTCTACCGGTGCATAACACTTCTCGCACACAGCAATTCTTATAGGTTCATATTCTGTTCCACATTCTCTACACTTTAGGTGACTAATGAGCGTCGTAGTCATCATGTTCCCCACTTCTCTTCTTCAATCAACTGATTGCCCTATTAATTAATAGCTACTAAATTTATTCTGATATGAATATCGAGGAAAGTATTAAATAGATTATAAAAAAAATATGGAGACGTGATTGAGATGGGGACTTTGATACGAGGCGGTTTACTTCACCCCCAGATTACAATATAGCACTTTCTCGTCTCTCGTTAGACTAACCTCTTTTTGTTATGGATTCTTGGTAATAGTGAGTAGTACCAATGAGTAAGATACGATTCGCGATTCCAAAGGGAAGTCTAGAAAAGGCGACTTTTGATCTACTGCGGCGTGCCTGGTACGACGTCAAGGGCGAAAGTCGTACGTACCGCCCAGTCTTAAGCGATAAAGAGGTCCAGCTGAAACTATTGAGACCCCAGGAAATTCCTACCCTGGTAGCAGAAGGATTGCATGATATTGGGATATCCGGTCAGGACTGGATTAAGGAGACGAGCGCCGACGTAGAGGTATTACAGAATCTAAAATACGGGCGAATCAATATCATAATAGCCGTTCCTAGGTCAAGCAAGGCGAAGAGTTTCGAAGATCTCTTACGCGAATATACCTCAAAGGGAAAAGTGTTAAGGATTTCGACCGAATATCTGAACATTGCTTCTGACTATATCAAGAGCCTCGGTTTCTATACGGAAAAATATGGTGACAAGGATCCCAGAATGGTCACTCCTTGGTGGAAGAAGGGGGAGAATAAGAAGGTGAAGATCTTCCTCTCATTTGGAGCCACCGAAGCAAAGCCACCTGAGGATGCAGATGCCATCTTAGACGTAACCGAGACTGGAACGACTATTGAACAGAATAACCTGAAGATTATTGATACCGTCATGGTGTCTTGGGCTGTTCTCATAGCTAACAAAGCTGCAATGAAAGACAAAAAGCGACGTGAAAAGATCCTAGACACTCTGACGCTAATACGTGGAGTTGTCGAAGGACGGTCAAAACTCCACATATTCATTAATGTTAAGCGAAAGAATCTTCGACTCCTTTTACAAAAGCTTCCATCTCTAAAGAACCCAACGGTAAGCTCACTCGCGGATAGCGATTGGTGTTCCGTGAATACAGTCGTAGAGCGGGAAGCCTTCATCAAACTCCTCCCTGTATTGAGGCGGCTGGCTCAGGGACTAGTCGTGCACGAACCACAACAAATCTTACCTCTTGAGGAGATAGCGAAGAATGACAAAGGATAATGCTAGAAATATTAAATTCTTAGAAGTCAAAGATGGTAATTATGCTTCTCTTGCGGAACGACTGAGAACAAGTCCGAGAGCAGATAATACGGTACGAGAGACAACTTCTGGAATTATCCAAGGTATTAGGGAAAAAGGAGATCTGGCGCTTAAAACTTACGTAGCCAAGTTTGATGGATTACCTAAGGGTACAGATCTAAGGGTATCAGCTGCGGAGATTAGAGCCGCTTATGGATTGGTATCGAAGGCTCAGATTCGAGCTATTGAAGAGCTGAAGACTAGAGTAGAGAGGGTTGAAGAAGGATTACTCAAAAAACTATCCGGTCACAAGATATCATTTGATGGCTACTCTTTATCCCTGAAAGTACAGGCGTTGGAGGCAGTTGGCTGTTACGTACCCGGAGGTCAAGCATCCTACCCCACTTCATTGATAATGACGGTAATCCCAGCAAAGGTTGCAGGGGTGGCAAGAATCATTGTGTCCTCTCCCCCTTCGAAATCTGGACTACCGAGTCCACTCACACTGGTAGCTAGCGATATCTGCGGTGTAGACGAGGTCTACAAGATGGGCGGCGCACATGCAATAGCAGCGATGGCCCTCGGTACTGCATCGATTCCTAGTGTGAAGAAGATAGTTGGTCCCGGCAATAACTATGTAACCACTGCTAAAATGATGTTGTCAGAGATTGTACCAATAGACCTACCTGCCGGTCCTACAGAACTGCTAATAATGGCAGATGCACGTGCTAAGCCACAATTAATTGCTAGAGATCTGATCTCCCAAGCTGAACATGGCGGATCCTCCATCTGTGGAATGGTCACGACCTCTTCATCTCTGGCCTCAAGAGTGAAAAATGAGTTGGGGAGGATTATGGTTTCAGCGCCTAGATCAAAAGAGGTTCGAGAAGCCTTATCGTCAAATGGGTTCATTCTAGTTGCCAAGAGTATACAAGATATGGTACAGTTCTCAAATTCTTTCGCTCCTGAGCACTTGGAGATTATGGTAGAAAACGCAGAAGATGTCTCTAAGGCTATTGAAAATGCAGGAATGATATTGCTTGGGAACTTTTCACCGTCCTCAATCAGCGACTACTGTCTTGGAACTAATCACGTACTCCCTACTGGAGGCGCCGCTAGTGCTTACTCTGCACTATCTGTCCTCACTTTCATAAAGACATCATGGATAGCGAACTGTGAAAAGAAGGCTCTAAAGCAACTCGTTCCCAAGATCAAGATACTGTCTAATGCCGAAGACTTGAACAACCACTTCCTTGCCGTTGAGGAGAGGTTAAGATGAGCAAGGCATCAGCCTGGCTAGACGGGCGACTAGCGGAACTCATGGCCTCCGAGCCTTACATCGGCGGTGAATCCGTTGAGTCTATAGCTGAACGATATAATTTGGACCTAGGAAGATGCTTGAAGCTTAATGCCAATGAAAATCTTGTGATTCCTCGCGAAACTATAGAAGATCTTTCTCGTGAAGCATTGCAGGAAGTTGATCAGAGAGTCTACCCACAAAAAGAGACAGATAGCTTGAGAGAGAGCTTAGGCGGTTACCTGGGAGTTGCTCCTAACACAATAGTTCTAGGGAGCGGTGCAGACCAACTGATCGATCATCTGGTTAATGCTTTCTCTGATCAGGAATCAGGAGTGTTAACAACTACCCCATCGTATAGTTTCTATAAAGTTAGAGCAGAACTATACTGCAATCTGTCCGTTCAAGTTCCTCTTCAACGAGACTTTGGTCTCGATGTAGACTCGATCTTGTCATCTTCAACGAACTGTAGATTATGCTTTCTCTGTAGTCCCAATAATCCCACAGGAAATCAATTTACATCTGCCTCTATTATCAAGATTGTCGACGAATTTCCTGGAGTTGTAGTTGTAGATGAAGCGTATGCTGAATTTGGGGACTACAACCTAGTCAAAGAAGCTTCTGAACGAGATAACTTGGTCGTGCTGCGGACCTTTTCCAAAGCCTTCGGGTTGGCTGGACTAAGAATTGGTTACATGATCGGAAGCGAAAAACTATCCCGAACCTTTAACGAGCGGGTTCAATATCCGTTCTGTGTTCCCAATTTTTCTGCCGTTTTATGTAAAAAAATGCTCGATAAGATAGGGCTGGTTTCAGATGCAGTCTCAATAGTAAAGGAAGAGCGACAGCGGGTCTCTAACACTCTCTCCGCGCTAGACGGGTTGACAATATTCGATTCGGATGCCAATTTTATCCTCTTCAATACAGATAAGGAAATGAAAGTAGTTTTTGAAGGACTATTGACCGAAGGATTACTTGTCCGTAGAATTGGAGAGATCCAGAGTCTTAGGAACTGCTTGCGGGTCACGGTAGGAACACCTGCCATGAACGACCGGTTCATCACCGCTCTGACTCAGATAGTCGGTGCTTAGATTTGCAAGGTTATGCAGAGTACCCATCGATTAATGGGCCGATATACCTCAGAGAAGGTGAGGTATCGAAGAGGGACGCGAAGTTTGCAACTATTTTTGACTGTGACGGTGTCTTGGTTGATGCGAAGCTATCCTATAATCTAGCGATTGGGCAGACCGTCTCCCTCTTTTTCAAGGAAACCTTCCAAATTGATGTGAAGAGCACATATGTTTCTGAAGAAATTATCTATCGGTTCCGAGCTAGCGGCGGTTTTAACAACGACTGGGATCTCACCTATTCTATCATTCTATGGATTCTGTCTCGTATCTTACGTGATGCGCCTGATATTAACGACGAGATCGATCCAACGGATTTCAAAGGTTCCATCGAGATCCTACGCTCGCTCGTATCTCAGAAAGAGACAGATGATGCGTCTACTGAAATTATCGGCTCGATTAACAGCGAACTCTTACGGCTAGCAGACAGTGCTGATAGCACGGGTATCACTTCCATAGTAGTTAAGATTCCCCTGCGAACTGAATTGATCAAGAAAATCACTTTGCTTCTTGGCTACCCCGGGGATTATCAGAATAGTCTATTGGTTAGAATGTTTGAGGAGATATTTTATGGAGCAGATCTCTTTAAGGCCACCTATGGCACAGATCCTGTCTTCCAAACCGGGGACGGACTCATCAAGAATGAAAAGATAATTGTTTACGAGTCTACTCTTGCAAAGATCTCCGGGTGGGTTGGTCGAAAATCAATCGGCATAGCATCCGGCAGGGGTCTCTCATCAGCTCAGTTCACACTTAAGAACTTGCTGAACTATTTCAATCCTAAGGCTATGTTTTTTATCGAAGATGAAGAACGGCGTGAAAATCCTCAACGCTTCGGTTCTAAACTCATGGACGTTGGAAAACCGTCACCCCTTTCACTGCTAAAGACATGCATCCAGATGGACGAATCAGACTTTATCTTTTACATTGGGGATTCCATGGAGGACCTGATCATGGCAGAAAACGCAAGAGTCTTCGACAAACGAATTCACTTCGTGGGTGTATACTCTACTGGGCTATCATCTCTGGAGACGCAAACTAGAATGTCTGGGAAGGGAGCTTATGCTCTAATTCCCTCTGTTAATGAACTACCAGATCTCATGGCTACTATAGGAGGTATGTAAAATTGAGAACTTCTACTTTCGAAAGGAAGACTTCGGAGACGGAGATAACGACAAGCGTAAACCTAGACGGGAGCGGCAAGTCCAATGTTAGTACGGGGATAAAATATCTCGATCACATGCTCACCTCATTGTCTACCCACAGCTTAATCGACATCGATCTTCAGGCCAAAGGCGACCTGATCCATCACATTGCCGAGGACGTTGCCCTTTGCCTAGGGAAATGTATTGGCGATGCCCTAGGAGATCGTTCTGGAATAATGAGGTTTGGTTCAATCTCGATTCCTATGGATGATGCTTTATCTTCTGCATCAGTAGACTTGGTAAAGCGGCCATATGCAGTCATCGATCTACAAATGTCTGAGCAGACTATAGAAGACATGGCTACAGAAGATGTCCTTCACTTCTTCCAATCACTAGCAACGTCCCTCCCTGCCAATATTCACCTGAGGGTAGAGTATGGAGAAAATCAGCACCACAAAGTCGAGTCCTTGTTTAAAGCGTTAGCAGTATCTCTCAGACAAGCTATATCGAATGATCCGAGACGGGATAGCCTACCTACATCGAAAGGGCTGATCTAGCTGAAGATCGGCATCGTCGATTATGGTGTCGGCAACCTCTTCAGCCTAACACGAGGACTAGGACGATGTGGTGCTGAGGTAAAGATCCTGAAGAGTACGGGGCGTAACGAAAGATACGATGGAATAATTCTCCCTGGAGTAGGAAACTTCTCATCAGCCGTGTCAAATTTAGAAAAATTCAGGGAGTGGATTCATAATCAGGCAGATAGTGGCGTACCTATCCTAGGGATCTGTCTGGGGATGCAACTACTATTCGACTCCAGCGAAGAGGGTGGGGGGATCGGACTGAAGATGTTCAAAGGTAGGGTTGTCAAGTTACCTCCGACGGAGAAGGTCCCTCACATGGGATGGAACGACTTGGAGGTAACGAGGAAAGGCGGTATACTAGACGGCATCAAGACTGGCTCGTGGTTCTACTTCGTCCATTCTTACTACACTAAACCTAATGATGATTCTGCAGTTATTGCAGAGACAAGATACTCGGTTTCATTTCCATCGGTGATCGCTAAGGACAAAATATTTGGCACCCAGTTCCATCCAGAAAAATCCGGAGTCTCCGGCGAAAAGTTTCTCTCAAATTTCATCAAGATATGCCAGGGTTGAGATCTTTGGATATAATCCCGGCTATAGATATCATGGGAGCTAAGGTTGTTAGGCTTAGGAAGGGAATCTCAACTGATCAAACTATCTACGATGGACCTCCGAAGGATTGGGCCGCGAGATGGATTGACGAAGGAGCGAGACTGATTCATGTCGTGGATCTCGATGCTACGCTTGGTCAAGGACAGAACTCTAGCTTGATCGAGCAGATGATTCAATCCCTACCTGATAGATTACAAGTAGGCGGAGGCATAAGAGATCTCACGAGTGCTAGGCACCTCTTAGACATTGGTGCACGCCGAATCGTTTTAGGAACTCTGGCTCAGACTACCCCAGATTCTATAAGCTCCTTACTGAACGAATTTGGGAAGGATCGAATTGTTGTTTCCCTAGACTATTCATCGAGTGAAGTTATGATCGGTGGTTGGAAGAAAGGTTCGGGGAAAGGGCTGAAAAGCTCACTGCAGTCGTTCCAGACGATGGGTGTTCACCTATTTCTCATTACCTGTATTGCACGTGATGGCACTCTCGAGCGCCCAGACTTCACGACTCTAAGCAGCGTTAGATCTCTGAGTGACGGAATAATTGCTAGCGGAGGGATTAAAGATGATGATGATATTATCTCTCTTCGAAAGATCGGGGTAAATGGAGTCATCATTGGAAAGTCTCTCTATGAGGGGGCGATAAGTTTGAAGGATGCGATAGGAGCTTCGTCGTAACGGTGATCTAATGGTACTAGCTAAGCGCATAATTCCCTGCCTCGATGTTGACTCTGGAAAGGTGGTCAAGGGCGTGAGTTTCCTCAATTTACGAGATGCTGGCGATCCTGCAGAGCTTACTAAGCGGTACTGCGAAGAGGGTGCTGACGAACTGGTACTGCTTGACATAACTGCATCCCCCGAGAAGAGGGAGTTGATGTCAGAAACCGTCAGGCGAGTTGCCTCGGGACTCAATATCCCTTTCACTGTGGGCGGTGGAATCAGATCGATAGATGATGCTAGGGCTGCCTTACGAAGTGGCGCCGATAAGATTTCGGTAAACACTGCTGTGGTAGAAAATCCCGATCTGATCCGTCAGCTTGCTTCTACTTTTGGGACCCAGTGTGTAGTGGTAGCGATCGATGCGAAGAGGCGAACTGGTACCAATGGCTTCGAGGTTTATACTTATGGCGCTCGAAAAGCCACAGGAATGGACGCCATAGAGTGGGCAAAGGAAGCTGAAAAACTGGGTGCAGGGGAACTCTTGATCACTTCCATCGACCGGGATGGTACTGAGAAGGGTTATGATATAGCACAGCTCTCCGCAATAGCTAAAAAGGTTCGGATTCCGATTATTGCTAGTGGCGGCTGTGGAACTCTAGAACACTTTTCCGAAGTATTCCAGAAGGGGCAGGTCGATGCGGCTCTAGCAGCCTCCGTATTTCATGATGGCGTATATACTGTCGGTAAAGTCAAAAACTACCTAAAATCCAAGGGTATAGTGATAAGGAAATGACTAACATTACAATAGCTGACCTTAAGTTCGATAAAGCAAGTGGCCTGATTCCGGTCGTGGTACAAGATGCCACGGATCAGAGTATCTTGATGCTTGCTTATGCCAATAGGCTTGCGGTTGAAAAGACTCTTGAAACTGGCTCTTCTCACTTCTGGAGCCGTTCCAGAAATGAGTTATGGAATAAAGGTGCGACTTCTGGAAATCTACAGGAGGTTAAGGAGATACTCGTCGATTGTGATGCTGACACCCTTGTCTATATCGTGAACCAAAAGGGTGTGGCCTGTCACACAGGCAACAAGACATGCTTTTTCAGATCTCTAAAGTAACTGATCAGGCTGGTTTAGTTGCTGCCTTTAGATCAGAAATAAACTTGGTCAATTCTTCTAGAGAACTATCGGTTCCCGTTCCTATGCGGTCTATTATAGATGAGCCCACAATTACTCCATTTGCTCCAGATCTGAGTACATCTCTAACTTGATCTGGGCTCGAAATCCCGAATCCTACCGCTAGGTGGGTTTCGCCCATGATTTCCGCTGTCTTTCGTACTAGCTCCGTGATAGTTCCTCCAATATCTTGTCTGGCACCTGTAACTCCTTGTATGGATACAAAATAGAGAAAACCTGATGTTGCTTCTACGATCCTCTTGATTCTCGTCATTGGCGTAGTCACGGATGCTAGAAAGATCAAGTCAATATCAAATTGCTTGGCTGCTTTTCTCACTTCTTGAGCTTCTTCTAAAGGTAGATCGGGAATGATTACCCCGTCCACACCCGAATCTCTGGACAACTTGAAGAATTTTTCTGCCCCGATCTGAAAGACAGGATTATAGTATGTCATGATGATTATCGGGATATTGATCGCACTGCGTAAAGACAGGGCCATAGCTAATACCTTCATTGGGGTGGTTCCAGAATTCAAGGACTCCATCGATGCTTTCTGAATAGTAGGGCCGTCGGCGATCGGATCAGAAAATGGGATGCCTAGCTCGATCATATCTATACCTGCGTCAACTAGTGATATCCCAATCTTCTCTGTATCTTCCGGAGAAGGATAACCCGCCGTAATGTACGCTATTAGCGCTCCCTCTTTTCTGTCTTGAAGCGAACGGAATGATTTTGCTATTCGACCCGTAATTAGTCACCCAACAGTTTTGCGACCACTTCGACGTCTTTGTCTCCCCTCCCTGAGAGTACTATGGCGATGGTCTTGTCTCCTCTAACGGTCTTTGCGACTTTTGAGGCATAAGCGATTGCGTGAGCCGATTCAAGTGCCGGCATTATGCCTTCTTCCTCAGAAAGTTCGACGAACGCTTTCACTGCTTCATCGTCCGTTACGGAAACGTACTCTACCCTCTTCTCTGACTTTAAGAATGAATGTTCTGGACCGACTCCAGGGTAATCAAGACCTGCGGAAACGCTGTGAGTTGCGGTAATTTGGCCATTATCATCTTGCAGGACATAGGTCATCATCCCATGAAGCACTCCCTCTTTCCCAGCGCTGAGTGAAGCTGCATGCTGCCCGCTCTCAATACCTTTTCCACCTGCCTCTACCCCAATCAGTTTAACGTCTTCCTGAATTAGAGGGTGAAATGCACCAATCGCATTGCTACCACCGCCTACACAAGCTATAACCGAATCGGGCAACTCTCCAATCTCACCCTTTGATTGTGATTTAATCTCCTCCCCAATAACGCTCTGAAAATCTCTAACCATCATTGGATATGGATGTGGTCCAACAACAGAACCTATGAGGTAATATGTGTCCTCAACATTTGATACCCAGTCCCTTAATGCTTCGTTTATTGCATCCTTGAGGGTTCTCGATCCCTGATTTACACTGTGGACCTTAGCTCCTAGTAACTTCATTCTATAGACATTAAGCTTCTGCCGCTCCATATCTTCAACACCCATGTAAACTTCACAGTCAAGATCCAAGACTGCACAAGCCATTGCAGTAGCCACACCATGCTGTCCAGCTCCTGTCTCGGCTATGACTCTGCGCTTCCCCATCCTCTTCGATAAGAGCGCCTGCCCGAGCGTGTTGTTCAGTTTATGTGCTCCACCATGTAGAAGATCCTCTCTTTTGAGATAGATTCTACCACCTCCCCATTTCTCGGTTAGATTTTTCGCGAAATATAGCGGCGTTGGCCTACCTCCGTATTGGGCTAGGTATCTCCCTAACTCCTCTGAAAAGGCAGGATCTTTACTGGCTTTAGCGTATTCATTTTCAAGTTCGTTAACTGCTGCCATCAGAGATTCGGGCACAAATTTTCCTCCATACTTCCCAAACTTCCCAGCCGTCGGTTCTGTATACTCTTTCACTCCTAGACCACTCCTTTAGCTCTATCGATAAAACTACTGACCTTACCGGGGTCCTTAACTCCTGGAGAAACCTCAACTCCCGTAGATACATCGACATAATCTGGCTTCACGACCCTGATCGCTTCAGAGACATTATTGGGCGTTAGCCCTCCAGCCAGGTAGAAAGTCAGAGGTGAAACATTAGCTCTTATCAAACTACTTACCTTCCAGTCATGGAGTTCTCCTGTACCTCCTTCTATCCCTGGTAATGACGAATCTACCAAGATACCATCGCATACTTTAGATGCTGCTCGAGCAGAATCCAGAGCAGATATTGATTCTGCCTCTATGGCCCCGATAACCCTTAGACCATACTCCGATTTTAAAAATCCTGGATATTCTTTCAGACCGTAAAGTTGGATTGCGCTTGCTTTAAGCTCTTCGCAAACCTCCCGTAACTCAGTATCTGCCTTCAATGTAGTTACGATAGTGCTCTGAACCTCATTGGGAACTAGAGAGATCAATTCACTTGCTACTTCATTTGTAAGGTTTCTCGGTGACTTTGGTACTCCAACCACAAAGCCCAGCGCATCTACTCCTGCACTGATCGCGAATTCCAGATCCCCTTTCCGCGTTATCCCACAGACCTTCACTTTAGTCATCGACCATTCACCAATAATGCTACCTTCTCCTCAATGTTTTCAGAGGCCATAATCGATGAACCAACTAGGAACGCCTTGGCTCCTAATTTTTGAAGGATCTTAATATCTGCTGGAGTCTTGATACCGCTTTCTACAATGACAATCTTGTCCAAACTGTCTAAATCAAGAGACGAGAGTATCCCTCGGCTTACATCAAGCGATACCTCCATAGTACCTAGGTTACGATTGTTAATTCCGATGATGTCTGCCTCACTCTTTAAGCCGTCTGAGAATTCATCGAGATCATGACACTCTAGAATCACCTCGAGGCCCAGTTCATGAGCTTCCTCGATCAGCTTCTCTTTCGAGACCTTTACCAGCCCTCTCCGAAAGATAGAGCTTATCAGGATTACCGCATCCGCTCCAGCTTGACTAGCTGCCCTGATCTGCTCTGAAGCGAGAAAAATATCCTTCATTAATATTGGGACTTTAGTTTTTAGAGATATCTCTTCAAGATACTTCAATGAGCCTGCAAAGTGTTTCGGTTCAGTCAGGACAGATAGCGCAATAGCTCCTCCCTTGACCATCGACTCAGCGATACCCACGGGGTCTGGTGATTTACTAATTACCCCTAGTGAAGGGGACGAAAACTTCACCTCTGCAATTATAGCATTACCCTGGCTTGATGATATTGCCTGAGTAATCTTTCTCTCTCTTGGCGATGCCGTTCCTATGTCTTCATAATATCCCTCTTGAATGGTCGATAATGCATCCTTTACCAACGTCTCTAAAATGTCACTCATGCTCTCCTTCCAACTCTTCCATTTTCGAGGTATCGCCGCCTGATTCAACTATCAAAGCCTTCAACTTGGAAAAGGCATTTCCGCTATCGATAGACTCTCTTGCAATCTCTATAGCTTCTAGGAAATTATCACTGCGCCCTCCTACAATTATTCCCGCAGCCGCATTTACCAGAATCATCTCCCCTCTTGGTATATCTGACCTAATTCCACTCTTTAAGATCCTGATAATGTACTTGGCGTTCTCTTCGGGTCCCGCACCGACGATCTCTTCAGGTCTAGCCTTGGCAATCCCAAATGTTTCAGGAGTTACCTCTGAGGTTGAGATGTTCCCTTCTCTGACCCATGACATCTTTGTAGGACCAAATGTCGATATTTCATCTAATCCCCCAGAACCATGAACTACTATCGCTTCTTTGGAGCCGAGATTCCTAGCTACTTCCGCCATAGGTTCGACCAGTGACTCGCTATAAACTCCTAGTACCTGAGCATCTGCGCGAGCTGGATTAGTTAGCGGTCCGAGGATATTGAAAACCGTCCTTATCCCTATCTCCATTCTTGGTTCTCTAGCATACTTCATCGCTGGGTGCAATTTTGGTGCAAACAAGAAGCCTATACCAATCTGCTCAATCATCTCTTCAGTCTTAGAAGGTGAAACATCCAGATTCACTCCAAGACTCTCTAACACATCCGCACTCCCACTTTTGCTGGTTACGGACCTGTTCCCGTGTTTTGCTACGTGAACTCCCGCTCCTGCAATGACTATGGCTGCTGCGGTACTCACGTTGAACGATTTTACGATATCTCCTCCCGTTCCGCAAGTATCGACAAGTCTTCCACTAACTTTAGGTGTTATTCGAATACTATTCTCACGCATAACCCTGGCGAAAGAAGTGATCTCCTGGACCGTCTCCCCTTTGAACTGCAGTGCTGTCAGGAAGGCGGCTATCTGTGCAGCAGTAGCCTGTCCAGATACTATCTCAGTCATACAATCATGAGCTTCACTTTCAGTTAGATCCTGACGCTCCACCAACTTCCGAATACCATCTACTATCATTTGATCATATCAATCCTCTAAGAAATTCTTCATGATTTTGGTTCCTACAGAAGTCAATATCGATTCGGGATGAAACTGGACTCCAAAGATTGGATAGTCTTTGTGCGAAATCCCCATTATCTCTCCGTCGTCAAGGGACTCTGCGGTGACGGCGAGGCAAGTTGGGAGACTCGCTTTGTCTATTGCTAGAGAATGATACCGAGTTGCCACGAATGGATTCTCAACGTCTCTGAACACCCCTTCATTTTTATGTGCTATAGAGCTCACTTTACCATGCATGATGGTCTTCGCTCTTCTTAGTCGACCTCCATATGCATGTGCAATTCCTTGATGACCGAGACAGACGCCTAAAGTCGGAACTTCGGAGCTAATCTGCTGCAATATCCCTTCACATATCCCAAAATATCTCTTTTCAACGGGAGTACCTGGCCCGGGTGAGATGACTATTCTATCTGGGTTTAGCGTTCGAACTTCGTCTAGTGTCAACTTATCGTTTCTTCTAACTATTGCCGTTGAACCCAAAGACCCGACTAACTGCGCGATATTATAGACGAATGAGTCATAATTGTCGATTATCAATGTCTTCATCTTCGATCACCCGCTGCCAATCTTAGCGAATCAAGCATCGCTCTAGATTTGTCCTCAGTTTCTAGCCATTCCTTCTCAGGCACGGAATCTGCTACGATACCTGCTCCCGCTTGGATGTACCCTCTTCCCTCAGATACCACCATCGTTCTGATGGTTATAGCAAAGTCTGAATTACCATTTGTAGAGAAATAGCCAACGGCGCCTGCGTAAGGACCTCTTTTAACATCCTCGAACTCTTCTATTATCTCCATCGCCCTAACTTTCGGTGCACCCGAAACCGTTCCAGCAGGAAATACTGCCTTGAGCGCTTCGAAACTGTCCGATTCGTTATCGAGCTTACCTCTAACTTCTGAAACCATATGCTGTACATGACTGAACTGATGAACCTTCATCAATTCTGGTACGGTAACAGTTCCATACTCACATATCCTCCCCAGATCGTTCCTGGCTAGGTCAACTAGCATAACATGCTCGGACCTATCTTTTGGGTCTGCCATTAGTTCATTTGCCAACCGCTGATTTTCATCGCTCTCCTTAACCACGGGTCTCGAGCCAGCTATCGGAAAAGTTCTCACCTGGTCCCCTTCGACTCGTACCAACATCTCTGGACTAGATCCTACTATCTCCCTACTTCCCATCTTTAGGTAATACATGTAGGGTGATGGGTTGAGCTGCCGTAACTTGAGATAAAATGGTAATGTTGATCCCTTAAGAGAAAAGGAGTACCGCTTGGAGAGTACGACCTGAAAAATATCACCGTCTGCGATAAGATCCTTTGACTCCTCCACATCTTTTTCGAAATCGTTTTGTTTAGTTTCGCAGATAACCTCTCCGTGGTCTAAGTTGGGCGTACTTACACTCTTTTTCACAGACTCGATAATCTCACTAGATCTATCTCTGGTTGAGTAGTAGTAGAAAATTGAACCGAGACTATGATCCACTATCAGACCATCATCATAGATCGCGAGTTCAATATCTGGGAATTTACTGACATCTTGGATCCGAGATGGTAGTTTCTCCCAATACCTAATGGCATCGTACGAAAAATACCCAACCGCTCCCCCTAGAAATCGGTAGTTTAGATTGGTACGAACTTTTCGGGATACTAGAGATCTGATTAATGCTACCGGATCATCGACGTTAAGAATTTCTTGCTGCCCAGTAGAATTATTTTCTATAATTCCCTTCCCATCTTGAATCTTAACGATAACTGTTGGGTCGAATCCGATGAAGGAGTACTCTGCTAGCTTTTCTGGTCCCACTAGTGATTCTAAAACATATGAATAATCTCTACCGTCTGAAATTTTTCTAAAAAGTTCTTCGGGAGAGCCTGTAATCTCTAATCTTTTGAGATTAATATCTAGCGGCTTCGAGTCTACTTCTGACCGAGATCCAAAAATAGTCACCCAAACCACTCACCACGAATTATGAATTAATCTATCCAGCTTTATTTAAGAATTTGCAGTTAAACTTCAAAGGGAAAGCGGAAGCACCTAATCGAGACTATCGATTTCACCTAGAAGTGCTATTAGATTCGGTTCGTGGATAGATCTCTTCGCTGTCAACCTAAAGTCCTCAAATTTCTTCCTATCATTCCCTTCACGTACATATTCTTGTGCTTGCAAAGCCATTTCTAGCTTATCGATCTGTTTTAGCATGATGGCCTCAGGAGATTTTCCCTCATGATATTCCGTCAATAGCAGTAGGAATCGTTTTCTTACCCGTGATTCCAGTGAAGATATGATCTCTAACTCTGCCTTTAGTTCCGCTTTCGGACCTATCTTTTCTTCCGGCATAAGATCTCCAACCGTAATTTCTGCCAAATCATGAATGAGGGCCATTTCCAGCAATCTCTGTTTGTCCAAATCTGGTCTCTCAAATGACAAAACAAGAGCCATCATTGCAGTCCTGTAAACATGATCCGCGACGGATTCGGGCCTCTCGATACCTGCTTTCACGATCCATCCTTTCCTCGGTGTCCCCTTCAATACTGACAACTTCGTGAGAAATTCAAGGGTCCCATGCGCGCTAAGGTTAGATCGAACTGTCTCCTTCTTCAATTTTAGAGCATTCTCCAGCGTCTAATACTTTTATTCTTTGATCATGCATATTATCCTGGTGGGAAAATAAGGAGAACTGAGCACTCGAAGGGTGATATCGCCATTTCTACCCTCGATGGTAGGGCATATTACGCCTTCACTAGCATGTTGAAGATGATGAATCTCCCTTATACGAGTAGTTCATTCGGTTCTCTG
>JAPUIC010000047.1 GCA_027297425.1 Nitrososphaerota archaeon
GCAGTTAGATCACTCGCAATATTGCTATCTCCCTATCTACCTTTTTCGATGCAAGAAGTATGGGAACAGATGAACCTAGAAGGCTCGGTCCATGATCAGAAATGGGAGAAGGCTTCGGTACTCACAATTGATGGGGGACATAGTATTAACCAGCCCAAGGTCTTGTTCAAGAAGATCGAGCAAGAAGAGATCGAGACAATGAAATCAAAATTAGGAAAGATTGATCGATAAAAAAAGAGCTATATAGGAGAGATCCTATCGACTTTAACGATGGAGAAGCCCAAGATTCCATTTACGGATTTCGAAAAGATAGACATTCGACTAGGAAAGATAGATGAAGTTGAGGAGGTTTCCGGTTCTAAGAAGCTTCTAAAATTACGAATAGACATAGGGAGTGGAACGAAACAATCTATAGCTGGAGTAGGTGAACGATATGGAATTGACGAGCTTAGAGGCAAGACCGTCGCAGTTGTGACTAATTTGCAACCCAGAAAGATTCTTGGGTTGGAATCAGAAGTTATGCTCCTTGCTGCTTTCGATGAATCCGGACAGTTAGGATTGCTAAGACCAGATTTAGATATGAGCGCTGGAACTAAAGTTGGTTAATTTCGAATCTAAGAAAATCGCTGTAAAAAGCCAATTCAGAGTCGAACACTCATGATTCTAACGGATTGGGAGATAAAGGCGCTAATTGATGCCAAGAAGCTCATAATCGAGCCTCTCTCAAATGACGTAATTCAACCGAATGGGATAGATCTCTCTGTGGGGCATGAAGTCATTAGAATTAGCTCAAATGGCCCGACTCCAGCAATAAGAGAAGGAGAGAAGATCAGGATTGGCCCAGACGAAAGGTGCCTCATAAGCACGTTAGAGCGATTAGAGATGCCAAGCGATCTAGTAGGTCTTGTCAATATTAGGAGTAGTTATTCTAGACGAGGAATGATGTCTCCCCCTACCGTGATCGATGCAGGTTTCAAAGGAAAGCTCACTTTCTTGATCATCGGTACTGCTCATAAGGTTGAATTAAAGGTAGGCGATAGGTTCTGGCATATAGTTCTAGCGAGAACCAAAACAGTAGCCAAGCCATATCAAGGAAAATATCAAGAGTCTGCTGGAGTCGAAGGGTTCGAGAGCGATTAGAAAATAGGTCGGAATTAGCTGAATTTGATCCACAAGATACGGAATAAAGTAGCGCCGATTAGTCAGGGAGCCGAAGATGCTAATGCATCTTACAAAATGAAGAATGGGGTATGAGTGCCTTCGTCTTAGGGTATGATAATGATATCTCTAGCCTCCAGCTATAGGCGGAATGATGGCGACTTCGTCATTATCGTTCAGAATAATCGTGTCGAACTTTGATCGATCTAACATTTCGCCATTAATTATCAAGGAAAATTTACCATTCCGTGTAGGTTCATCATCCAGAAGGTTAGACCGCATCTGATTCCCATATGATTCCGCGAGGTTATCTATAAGACGACTAACTGTACTCCCTCCCGCGATCAGAATTATTTCTCCATTGCAGTGAGTCATCTCCTTTACTAGTGCTAGATATTTTACGGTGATCGATATATCGCTAATCATCTCAGACCCTTTGTTCGTCCCGAAATAAAGAACGGCTTAATTCTCGCCATCTCTTAAGCTCTTCCAAGTAAGCTTCATCGTTTTAGGGTGTGAGGCTTTGTACTCATCAAGTCTTCCTATTGATGTCAATATTGGAGAATTAAAGATAGCCTCTGGATCAGCCATAGCTTCCCTACCTATACGATTCAGTACCTCAGCATATTTGTCTAATTCCTCTATTGGCTCGGTCTCGGTCGGTTCAATCATGATGGCCTCATTTACGATCAATGGGAAGTAGATTGATGGGGCATGCATTCCCTCATCTAATATCTTCTTAGCTACATCTAGAGCCCTTACCCCTTTCTCCAATAGTGGTTTAGAGCTAACCACGAATTCGTGTTTTCTCATGATATCTTTATCATGTGAGATAGGATAGTAGGTTTTGTCGAGCTTGCTCAACAAATAGTTAGACGCGAGTACTGCAAGTTCTGAAGACTTCTTTAATCCATCGCGTCCCATTAACAGCAGATATACGTAAACCCTGACAAGGACGCCTATGTTTCCATAGAAGCTCTTTACGCTTCCAACACTATTTGGTAAGTCATAGTTCAACTTGAACGTTTGGTCTTCCTTTTCGATCAATGGTGTAGGTAGGTAGGGAACCAAGTGGCGCTTCACACCAATAGGCCCCGCACCAGGTCCACCGCCTCCGTGGGGTGTTGAGAAGGTTTTATGGACGTTAAGATGGATAATATCGAACCCCATATCACCTGGCCGGACTCGACCAAGTAGGGCGTTCATATTAGCGCCGTCATAGTAGAGCAGTCCTCCTGCGTCATGAACCATCTTCGAGATCAAGACTATGTCCTTCTCAAACAAACCTAATGTATTGGGGACTGTGAGCATTATCCCGGCAGTCCTTTCAGATACAATCGACCGTAGCTTATCAATATCGACCATACCCCTTTTATCGCTATCAACGGTTACGACTTGGTACCCGGCCATTGACGCGCTGGCAGGATTGGTACCGTGAGCCGAGTCTGGTACAATCATCTCCACTCTCTTGTTATTCTTGCCCTCTTGATCACTATGGTATGCCTTCATGATTAAGGCACCGATGTACTCTCCGTGCGCACCAGCTGCAGGAATAAGAGATACACGGTCCTCTCCGGTAATATTCTCCAACATCGTAGCGAGCCGATATAGGATTTCCAGTATCCCTTGTGACGAGGACTCAGGCTGATAGGGATGAAGTTGTCTTAGGGAACTAGAAGAGCATATCCGATCTGAGATCTTCGGATTATATTTCATTGTACAACTTCCCAATGGATAGAATCCCAAGTCGATAGCAAAGTTCATCTGGGAAAGTCTGATGAAGTGCCGTAACACTTGTAGTTCTGATAACGCAGGAAGGTCAGGTTTCTCCGATCTATGCATCTCTTTAGGTATTAGTGATTCTATGTTTCCAAATTGGGTCACTAGATCCGGCTCGATCGAGGGTAGGCTAAAGCCACGCCGTCCTTGCTTCGATATCTCGATTAGAAGGGGTTCATCCCATATGGCCTGTCTGTACTTTTTCATAATATTTCAGCTATCGAGTCACGAAGTTGATCAATATCCGCCTTGCCATGGATTTCGGTGAAGGAGAAGAGAAGCTCTCGTGCCAGCTCTGGATAGAACCGCCCTAAGGGGAGACCTCCTAGGATTCCTCGGTTAGCCAGGCCGTTGTATATCTTATTTGGGTTAATACTTGAAACATCGAGAACTAATTCTTGGAAGAATTGTGAAGTGAATCGTGGCGAACTAATTCCATCTAGTTCAGAGAGAATCTTGTTAGCATAGTTTGTACTGACGATAATCTTCCTACCAAGCTCTACTAGTCCATCACCGCCCAACAAGGACATGTACACGCTGGCAGCCAATGCGCAGAGCGCTTGGTTGGTGCACAGATTCGAAGTTGCGCCTTCTCGCCGTATATGCTGCTCCCTGGCCTGTAATACCATGCAGAATCCCCTTTTGTCTTCTTTCTTAGAGGTGGTCAGTCCAATTATCCGGCCTGGCATCTGTCTTAAGAAGGTTGGATCCTCACGAGTCGCGAAGATTCCTAAAAGTGGGCCTCCAAAATTCATGTAAAGCCCTAAAGGTTGACCTTCACCTACTACAATATCTGCACCATAAGTACCAGGCGATCTTAGTATTCCCAATGAAATCGGGTTTACCCCTGCTATCAGAATGGCGCCACTTTTATGAACCAGATCGGATAGGTTGGAGAGCTGGCTCTCAATAATACCCAAGAAGTTTGGGTTTTCAATGTAAACAGCCGAGACCTCGTCAGATAACTTTTCTTCTAACTGGCTTGAAGAGGTCTCCCCAGTTGTGTCATCAAAGTCTATTACATCTAGCGTGATACCTAAGGGGGAACAATACGAATTAATCGTAGATAGCCGGTCCTGACCGAT
>JAPUIC010000048.1 GCA_027297425.1 Nitrososphaerota archaeon
AACCGAGAAAATGATGGCAACAAATTGCGAAATCCCAGATCTGCGCCATTTCACACCATCCTATGACCTAACCGGAAACTTAAGGGTTCTAAAGTCCCCTTTTTTGAATAGGTAATCCTCCAATTAATTATTATTCGATTACAAGGATGATACGCTGCGACCCTTTCTGTCAAGAAAATTCGCCCTACCAGTGTTTAGTTCGTTTTTAACGAGCGAAAATCTCTGATGACTCTTGACTCTAGCGATTTCGGAAAACTCGGCCTTGACGGCGATGCCGCGAAGGCATACAAGACTCTACAAGTTAGTAACCCGCTAGCTCTGGACGAACTCGCTCTGCATGCCAAGATACATCGAGACAAGATCCTAGGCGTCGCTAAAGAATTAGAACGTGCAAAATTGATTGAACTCTCATCATTCGTTATTTGTCAGATATCTGACAACGTAATGACTATTAGTAAGGGAATTCAGAGGAAGAGCCCACGTCTAGACATAACTCGCGGAAAGCTCGATGGTTGAGTCGAGCAGCCACATATAAGTATGGATATCTTATCCCCGAGATTCAACGTTACGTTGGACCTATGGTCCGAACGTTTGGAATTCTCATTTTTGCCTTCGCCTGAGTTACACCTTAAGCGGTAAGGCAGTCATGAATAAATAGGATTCACGGCTTCAGAATTGTATGGACCACACAATCGTTCATTTCGAAATACCTGCGGATGATGTCGCGAAGCTCAAAACCTTCTACGGAGATCTCTTCGGCTGGAAGATGGAGAAAGTGCCAGGCTTTGAGTCGATGGACTACCACATGGTAACGACGGTACCTGTTGACGAAAACATGAAACCGCTACGGCGGGGGGTTAATGGCGGGATTTACAAAAAGCAGGACCAACAATCTAAGTTCACATATTACGTGCAGGTGGAATCTGCAGATGAATATTCCAAGAAGATCGAAGAATTGGGAGGAAAGATTACCGCTCCTAAGATGGAGATTCCTAACATGGGGTGGGTAGTCTTCGCGCTCGATCCAGAGGGCAATGCCTTCTCCATATTCGAGGAAAAAACAGGCTAATCGACATCAACGCATCAGAGCTATCAGGCGATAGTTCTGTAATCTGTGATCAGCAGACGGTCTTCTCAGCGTAAGCTATGAATAACTCATCAGTATAGCGAGCTAGTGCGCCTCATTCATATGGTGGTACTCATGAGGGCTCATCAGGGAGAAAAACGCCCTCTCAACCACTTCACTCAACGCTGGATGTATATGCATCGAGTCGGTGATCGTAGTCCGGTCCCCGCTTGCGGTATTCATTGCATTGATAACTTCCTGTATGAGAATAGACGCATATGGGCCAGCTATATGCCCCCCCAAAATCTTTCGCGTATTTCTCTCCAATACCACCTTAACAAAGTAGCCTTCTGATGCCATTGCCTCTCCTTTAGCAGTATCTTCGTACTTCTGGAAACCTATCATAATGTTATCTTCGCCATATTTCTTTACGGCTTCCTTCTCTCTCAGCCCGACGCTCCCAATCTCTGGATAACAAAAGACTGCGTGTGGAATGGCGTTGTAATCAACTTCCACCTTCTTCCCCAATACCGCGTTGTCGTAGACTATCAGTGACTCGTAGTTAGCTACATGCTTGAAGAGAAAGGTACCAGTCGCATCTCCGAATGCCCAAATATTTCGCTGAGAAGTCTCTAAATGCCGGTTAACTTTGATCCATCCATCCTTATCGGTCTTGATACCCGCCTTTTCTGGATGGAGGATCTCTGAAGTTGATTCTCTACCCACCGCTATCATGAGTTCATCCGCTGTGATGACTCTTTTCTTCCCACTTTGCCTATCTTCGGATACTATCTTCTTCCCAGTGGCGGTCCCAGAAACTTCGGTGACAGCACAGTTCGTCATGATGGTCATATGTTTAGCTAACTCGTCTTTCATTAGAGCTGAGACTTCAGGCTCTTCATCTGGAAGAAATTGAGGGTTCCGTCCCAGGATAGTAACCTTCGAGCCCATGCTCGAGAAAAAGTGACCGAATTCAGCAGCGATATAGCCACCTCCGACGATTACTAAGCTCCTAGGCAGTTTTGTCATTCTCAAGGCTGTGTCGCTCGTATGATACGGTACCTTGTCTAGGCCCTTGACGGGAGGGATCTTTATCGATGAGCCTATGCATAAGAGAATCATCTTAGCAGTAATTTCAGAACCATCCACCTCGAGTGTATATGGTGCAACAAATTCAGCGATGTGAGGATAGTAGTCGATATTCTTAGATTCAGAAAGCCCTCTCCTTATCATCCCAATGTCGTTATCGATGAGTGTCCTCATTCGCTTCATGACCTTTTGAAAACTGATCTTCTTGATTGTAGCGTCAATTCCAAACTGGTGAGCTTTCTCGATAGTCCTGACCATTTCCGCAGGATACAGTATGATCTTTGAAGGTATGCAGCCCCTTGTGAGACAGATTCCTCCAGGCTCATCCTTGTCTATAACTGCAGCCCTGAGATTCGGATTCTGCTGAATAAGAGGTTCCAAGATGTTCATCGAGGAGCCTGAACCTATCGCGATAACGTCGTACTCTTTCATATGGTGGGAATCTACCACATATCCTAAATTAATGTTATAGGTGCAAATGGAAATATCGAATATACATAGCCCCGTTCCCACACATTATCCTTTTATGTTGGGATCGCTGTTTGCAATTATGGGCAAAAAGATAGCTTACAACCCATCAACTCTCCCAGATCCGTCAGGTCGCTACTCGCATATCGTCAAGGCCAATTCCCAAAATTTGTTGTTCATCGCAGGACAAGTATCTTTTGACAAGGACGGCAATATTGTTGGAAAGGGTGACTTTAGGGCTCAAGTCGAACAGGTCTTTCTAAACCTTAAGTTCGCTTTGGAAGCTGGGGGTGCTTCATTTGATGACCTAGTGAAGATTAACGTTTACACTACGGATATTGAAAAATATCGTGAATTTGGGACGAGCGTTAGGAACAAGTACATTACCAAAGAGCCACCGACGAGTACGTTGCTGGGAATCTCATCCCTAGCACATCCAGATCTGCTTCTAGAAATTGAGGGAATAGCAGTCATTGACTAACTAATCCCATACTGATTCAGTTCTAATCCGATCGATTCCGCAAAGATTTAAGACGATATTCTATGGGCAGTGAGTATATGAGCGAATCTGAAGCAACGAAGCGAATGGAAGCTCTTCGGAAATATAAGGAGACTCCTGTGATGCCCACTATCCGACCTCCTCCCCCTGCAAGAGGAATGGACTTTACCGTCCAGGAGAAATGGGATATTGATGAAAAGGTTGTAATCGGGATCGCTCCGATGGGGACCTTCATCAACAAAGACCAGAATCCTAACCAACCAATCAGCGTAAGTGAGTTGCTGAGAGAATATGAAGAGTGTATACAACTCGGCGCAGTATCTCTGCACGTTCACGTTCGGGACGACAACGGCAGGCCTACTAGCGATATCAATTATTACCGAGCGCTCATAGAACCTCTGAGAAAGAAGTTCGGTGACCGTATTGTGATAGATGGAGGCACCCAGACTGGCAAGACCTTCGAGGAACAGGTCGCTCCGGTTACGGAAGGGTTGTTTGATATGGCTCTGGTTAATGCGAGCACCGGCCTGTTGGGAGATAGCATCCGGTGCACCCCCAAGGAAGTGATGCAGGCAAAGGCTCACTTCTATATGGACTGCGGAACGAAACCGATGATCGATATTCATGATGCTGGGAGCGTAAACAACGCCCGACGCTACTTGATAGACACCGGAATTTTGGAAAAGCCATATGTCTGGCATCTCTTACCTGGCCTCCCAGGATGCTTTGACATACCTAACCAAATGGGGCTTGTAAAAGGACTATCATTCTTGACCGACCTTATTATGGAAATTGATGATGAGTCGATCATAATGATGAGCGACACATCCAGGTCAACGATCTACATGCCTATACTAGCTATGATTATGGGACATCATGTCAGGATAGGAATGGAGGATACAATCTGGAGATACCCCCATAAGGATGATCTTATCGAGAACAACGCAGAAGTGGTATCATCAGTAATCGATGTCGCAAAGACGCTGGGGAGAAGGCCCGCTACTGCCCAGGAATACCGAAGAATGGTAGGAATAGGTTAGGCTTGACGCGTTAGAATGGATATGTGCTGGCGTTCATCTCAGTTTTGGGATATCTTCAGAAGATAGTCGATAATAGATTGTAAAATTCTATTACTAATTTTCCCTTCATTCTCCTTCCATTCTACTGACGATCTCTCTTGATATAATCTGACATCGTTTGTTCCTATCCGTATCATGAACGTAGACTATCCTATCCTGGTCTACTCTCAGCGTTAAATTATGGTGAATTTTATCTTGGATTCCGATTTGATACTGAACACTATTACTCCTAGTGGTGTCTACTACGAGTGGAAGAAGGCTCAGATAGAAAACTCCATCATATGATCCTTCCACTTCATAATCATCCACCCGATCCCAGAGCGTCCTTAGTTCTTGGTCGTTGATCTTTTGGTTTTCGTTCAGCCATGCAGCATAGGCTATATGATCGTATATTGTTCTATCCAGAAGAATTATTTTATTTTTAGACTGGATATACTTCCTCTCCTGCTGAATATGCCTCTCCATTATGCTCATCTGTGCGCGAAAGTTACTCTCTGTATTTAGTGGAAAAGCAGATTCTCTGGCAACATCTACTGTCCGCGCCACAGAGTAACCCTTTTGGGTTAAGTGTACAAAAACATCGTTTAGAGTTGTACTCTTTCCACAGCTGTGAGCTCCAGAAAAGGCGAACACCATAGGCTTACTACGTTCTTTACGAGTCGTCTGTTCGTTCAGGATAGTGTGGAATAGTCACTGAACTGTATTATTATGTGATAGCTTTTTCTAAAGTCCTTCTCGAGTGAGTTTTTTTTGGCCAAGTGGTTTATGTCTAAATCTGAGATACACGATCAGGAAAGCGCCCTACACCTACATGGTCCTTGATGAAAGATTCATCAAGATCATTTATCTCAATAAAGCCTTCAGTTTATCCTCGTTCGGTGTACAAAAAGGTTATAACAAGAAATAGGTAAAATCAGTGTATGGTTGAGCCCTATCGAGCAGTTGTAATTCAGAATGATGTGGAGATGCCGAACATAAAGGCATCCGCAAGTGATGTCAAAGCGACTATGCGGAGGAATCTTGATAGGGTCTGTCAACTCATTGATTGGGCAGCCAGAGAGAAGTCTAGCGACGAAGAAGTGCTGATTGCCCTACCTGAATCCATGCTCCACAGTTTTCCCAGAGCTGGATGGTCGGTAAAGGAACTCTTGAAGGCTACTATCAAGATACCTGGCGAAGAGACTGAAAGGATATCCGCTAAGGCCGTAGAGAAAGGTGCTCACATTGTCGGGCACTCCTGGGAGACACTTGATGAATTCCCCGAGCGCTTCTTCAGTACCGCATTCATAATAGATCCACAGGGGAAGATAATTTTGAAGTATAGGAAGGTTCAACCAGCCTTCAACATTGAAGGTACTACGAGTCCCCATGATGTAATGGACGAATACGTAAAGAGGTACGGCGAGAAATCACTTTTTCCAGTCGTCGATACACCAATGGGTCATCTAGGATGTTTCATCTGTTACGATGGTATGTTTCCCGAAGTTACAAGATGTCTAGCAATGAATGGTGCAGAAGTCCTCATAAGACCTACCAGTTGGTTTGATCCCACCGCCTCTGAACCATATAACTGGTGGGAGATGCAGAACAGGATGCGAGCGTCTGAGAATACCTGTTATGTGGTGGCGCCAAATTTGGGGAATACCACGAATAGTGCTGAGCGACCTAAAGCTCTCTCTGGTAATTCCATGATTGTAGATTATGAAGGCAGAATCATGGCAAGGGCTGGCGGCTTTGGGGAAGCGACGATCGATACTGTCCTACATATCGATGCTTTAAGGTATAGACGATCCGAAACTAGATGGAACCCGTTAGCTACCTTGAGGACTGAAGCCTATGCTGCGTACTATCAAGCATCATACTATCCCATGAATCACTGGAAAGATAGGCCTCTCGATAAACTGTCAGAAGTAACAGATACTATTGCTAAGACGATAGAAAAGTTAAGAAAGAGAAACGTAATCGCTAAAAAGCCATTGCCACGTAACTAGTAACGCTGCGGTATTAACCTGAAACTCACATTTACAAGCCTTAGAAGATTAATATAATAAATCAGTCTGGTTTCTTCTCATGCCGAAGAAGTCCAGGGCTACAGAAAAGACGCTAAGATCAACGCATCTCTCAAGTTCAGGTTACGTTGAAGAATACAAAGTATTCGATGTACATACTCACCCAGGATTTGAGAAGAAGGGAATAGCTGATAGGCCCGGTTTTGCGGACTGCTGGCTTTCTAATCGAAAATGGTACATGGACATTAGAGCAACTTTAGGAGATCCAGACCCTTATCGTCAGATCTCAAAAATAAGTGAAATTCCAGATTTTTCCGTTGAAACCTGGATCAAGCATATGGATACGATCAAGATGGAGCGAATGGTCCTCTGCGGAATAAACTCGAAATCCGACCCTCCAGCCAATTGGCGGTGGCATGTTCCAAATGAATACATAAAGAAGGAA
>JAPUIC010000049.1 GCA_027297425.1 Nitrososphaerota archaeon
TGAAACGCTCCCTTTGTTGGATTCCATTTCCTGGGCCAAAGATGAATAAAACCGTCTAGATGGTACAACAACGACTGATTCAAAGTTCTTCGAAGCAGCCCGCACCATGGAAGGGCCTCCAATATCGATATGTTCAACTAACTCTTCCATGGTGGCGTTTCCATTGTAACGCATCGGATAGAAGTTACAAACCACCATATCGATTGCCTCTAGACCACGTGCCGATAGTTGATTCATGTGAAGATCATTCCGTTTGGCCAGAATCCCTGCGAAGACTTCAGGCTGAAGCGTTTTTACTCTTCCATCGAGCATTTCGGGGAATGAAGTCATCTCTTCTAGTCTCATGACCTTGAGTCCGGAGCCTGCTAACGTATCGTAGGTGCCTCCCGTAGCCATCATCTTAACCCCTAAGCGAGCTAATGCCTGAGCGAACTCTACTAGGCCTGTTTTGTCTGAAACACTAAGAAGAGCAGACCTTACGTTGATAGCATCCAAAATTAGCTCTATGCAACATGGTGAGAACTTTATAAGTTCTAACGGTCGAAATTTTTCAGGCTAAAGACACTAATCGTATCTGATTCTGGGATCTATGAATGAATAAGCGATGTCCGTGAGGAAGTTCACGGAGAGTCTCATAAGTGCGAAGACTAACACAAGTGACTGAACTACTTGGAAATCTCGGCTACCCACTGCTGTAACGACTAGAGTACCCATTCCTGGCCAACTGAACACATTCTCAATAATCACGATACCACTTAGCATCTGTCCAAACTGAATAGTAATGAACGTAACTACGGGAATGAGTGCATTCCGTACGGCGTGCTTAAAGAGTACGGTCCTCATCGGCACTCCCTTTGAAAGCAAAGCCTTGATGTAGTCCTGCCTAAGGACTTCTAGCATACTCGCCCTGGTCAAACGTGCGTTTACTGCAGTGCCAGTTGCAGCTAAAATTACAGCCGGCATTAGAATATGTTTCCAGGCATCAACCCAAGCCGCAAAGTTACCTGCTATTATTGCATCGATCGTGAGGAAACCAGTCACCAACTGGATATCAATAGTTGGCGATGCTCTACCGAATGCAGGAAGCCAACCTAGAACACCCGCGAAGAACAGAATGGCCATAATCCCAAGCCAAAAGCTGGGGACTGAGTACATCAGCATAGACACTATCATCGACCCATGGTCTGCCATGGTATCTCTTTTCATGGCCGCAAAGACTCCTAAGGGTATCGAAAAGACAACCATGATTATCATAGCTAGGAAAGTTAATTCCAGAGTTGCAGGAAACGCCCTAGCTAAGAGCTCAGTCGTTGGGAGGCCATAATGCAACGAACTTCCCATATCTCCTCTTGCGAGGTTCGCCATATAGCTAAGATACTGTTCCAGAAGCGGTCGATCTAGTCCGAGCCTCGTTCTTAATTCATCATAAGCTTGCGGATCGGCTTCGCCAGCCAACA
Organism: Nitrososphaerota archaeon; assembly: GCA_027297425.1. Lineage (GTDB taxonomy): Archaea > Thermoproteota > Nitrososphaeria > Nitrososphaerales > JAPUIC01 > JAPUIC01. The sequence goes on from JAPUIC010000049.1 coordinate 1,458, forward strand.
TCATCGCGACCGGATCTCCAGGGATCAAGTGAATTAGCAGGAAGACGATTACTGTGACACCCAGGACTGCTGGGATCATCTGTAGTAGTCTTCTAATGATATATGAGCCTAAACCCATCAGGACTTACCTCTCGAGACCTTCTTCGTTCTGCCGCTCTTTCTATTCGTTGCCTTGGATTTCTTAGCTTTTCCATTCGAGTCTTTGCCAAATAAATGACATGCTACATAGTGTTCCTTCCCGAGATCAATAAGGGGCGGCTCGATCCGATCACACACCGTATCGTCTCCTGTTCCAAAGTTTACTACCTTGGCGGGACATCTTGTCCTGAAGACGCAGCCTGATGGTGGATTTATGGGGCTTGGAATCTCTCCTTCCAGAACAGTGCCTCCCCATTCTACCTTAGGATCTGGGATCGGAATAACCGACATGAGGGCCTGAGTATAAGGATGGTGAGGCTCGAAAGCGATTTGGTCAGCATCTGCCATCTCCATGATCTTTCCAAGATACATCACTGCGATCCGGTCGCTCATCTTATGAACGATACTCATGTTATGAGCAATGAACAGGTACGATAAGTTGAATTCCTTCTTCAAGTCTAGAAGAAGGTTCATGATCTGGGCTTGTATCGAGACATCCAATGCTGATACGGGCTCATCGAGAACTACCAAGTCTGGGTTTGTTGCCAATGCTCTTGCGATGGCTATCCTTTGGCGCTGTCCCCCAGAAAACATATGGGGGAATCGACCTGCCGCATTTGGGTCTATCCCAACCTGTTCAAGCAGAGTTGTTACTCGCTGCTCAAGTTCTTTATGATCTTTCATTCCGTGGGTACGGAGCGGCAATGATACGATATCCTTGACATTTTTGCGCGGGTTAAGCGATGAGTAGGGATCTTGAAAGACGACCCCCATCTTCTTGCGAAGCGCCTTTTTAGCAGATCCCTTCACTAATGAAGTATCTTGACCTTCAAAGTAGACGGAGCCTGCTGTTGGTTCGTGCAGACCCAATATGAGTTTCCCGATAGTAGTCTTCCCCGAGCCACTCTCACCGACTAACCCCAAAGTTTCGCCAGGTTTTACGTAGAAACTCACATCTTCCACAGCATGTACGAAATGTCTTGACTTGCTGAGGACTTTTGCTGTAAAGCTGGTCTCAACAGGGAAATGCTTCTTGAGGTTGCTAACTACAAGAAGGCCATCCTTAGGGTTAAAAGAAGGAGATTTGCTCAATTTTTACCATCCTTCGAGTACAGGAAACAGGAGACCCAGTGACCTGGCTCGACCTCCATCCATTGCGGCTCTTGACTACAAACATCCATACATTTCGGACATCTATCTGCGAACCTACATCCAGGTGGCATGTCGATCAAATTAGGAACCGTTCCAGGAATAGGTGGCATTCTGCCTTTTCCCCTCTCTAATTTCGGTGCTAATCTTAGAAGTGCCTGCGTATAGGGATGCATCGGGTTTTCGAATAGGGTCATGGTATCCGCCATCTCGACGAGCTTTCCCGCATACATTACGATGATCTTCTCGCACAGGTGTGCTACTATCCCAAGATCATGTGTAATCCACAAAAGTGCGGTGCCCTTGTTAGCGCTTAACTCTCTTACCAGCTTTATTATTTGAGCTTGTATGCTTACATCTAGAGCTGTAGTAGGCTCGTCGGCGATGAGTAGCTCCGGTTCGCAAGAAAGTGCCATTGCTATCATCGCACGCTGTCTCATCCCTCCGCTGAGTTGATGCGGATAATAATCAACGACCATCTCACTACTAGGTATGTTTACCAAAGCGAGTAACTCGATAGCTCTCTTCTTCGATTCTTTACCCTTCAAGCCTTGGTGGATACCCAAAGCTTCCATGATCTGACTACCGATGGTGAAAACAGGATCTAGTGATGTCATGGGGTCTTGGAAGATCATGGACATCTGCTTCCCCCTGATCTCCTTTAGTTGAGAATCCTTCATAGGAACTAAATCTTGTCCTTTGAAGATAATTTTACCGAAGACCCGCTCATTATGTGCAGCAGGCACTAATTTCATGAGGGACAGTGCTGTTACACTCTTACCGCATCCAGATTCTCCGACGAGTCCTACCCTTTCCCCTTTCTTGATCTCGAACGAAATACCGTCTACCGCTTTAACTAATCCACGTTTCGTAGTAAACTGCGTTTTGAGGTCCTCTACCTTGATGAGCTTCTCCGCCATGGTGTTACATCCTTAGTCGTGGATCCAATGTGTCTCTAAGACCATCACCAAGCATGTTGATAGCCAGAACCGTGACGAATATTGCTAATCCTGGGAAAACTGCCAGCCACCAGGCGTTGAAGACAAATGCCCTACCTTGATTGAGCATCTCTCCCCAGGTTGCTGTTGGTGGTGGGACTCCTAGACCAAGGAAACTTAAGCCTGCCTCGAGTAGAATAGCGGCTGCTAGTTCTGCAGTTGCGACGATCATCAAGGACGACATCAAGTTGGGAAAGATCTCCTTGAACATAATGTATCTGTCTCGTACACCAATGGCTTTCAGGGCAGCAACATAATCCAACTGGCCAAGCTTGAGCGTTTCAGCTCGAACAATACGAGCTGGACTACTCCAAAGCACTATCCCAAGAGCCAAGATCAGGTTGTTAGCACTCGCGCCCAACACAGCTACTACTGCAATGGCTAGAACAACTAATGGAAATGCCATCTTTATGTCGACAACCCTCATGATAACGTCGTCGACCCAACCCCTATAGTATCCAGCAACAAGTCCCAAAGTCGTTCCTAGGGTAACCGCGATTGCTATGACTGAGAACCCGATGTACAGTGACATCCGAGCTCCAAACATGAGTCTTGATAGTACGTCTCTGCCGAAGTTATCTGTACCTAATCTATGATTGAATCCATCGACGACGGTACCCGGTGGTTCGAGTCTTCCAAGCAGATTTTGATCATTTGGATCCGCGGGTGCAAGAAAAGGTGCAGATATAGCTACAGCAAACATAAAGAGAAATATCACTCCACCGAACCGGATCTTCGCATTCGATAATACTAGCTGTAATGTCTCATTCCGTCTTAGCCTGGCAATCCGTTGCCTAGGGCTCGAATCAGACGGTTTATGGACTGTAACGGGCCTCTGGTTTGCCAATCCTCGTCGTTGTATATCCTAATCAGCTGTAGTTTAAGGTTTTGGAGCACAGAAATAGCCTAAGGTAATTCGCGTAAGACACTCTCATCTATTATTATTTGATAAAGAACCATTATATTTATGCGGTCACCAGATAATCCATCAGTTGATTAATCAGAAGGCTGCCGTTCTGTCCGAGCTGAACCGTCTAGCCGAGACTGTCCTGACCGAATCAGATGCTGACGATGCTGATGTCTCTACCCCATTCCTATTTGGAATAGGTCCAAAACTCAAGATATGGTGGGATACGCGAGAGATTCGGAGTTTAGAGTTCACCTATGCACTAAGTACAAAAAAGCCCGATTATATCTACTTCAAGGCTCATTATGACCGAGAGCTGCCTTCAGGGTTCAAGCTGATGAGCCGTAATTCAGTTCTAAGAGACAAACTACAGAAGATTAACGATGAAACTGAGACCGGGATACCAAAGATAGATGAGAATTATTCACTATCCGGTAATGTTTCAATATTAACACGGTTGCTGCTAGACCCTTCGATATCTGACTCTCCCTGGGTATGGAATATCGACAACTTGTCTTCCCCCAACACAAGAGATATGTTAGGCGTAATAGGAACAAAGGGGGATGTCCAGCCCCAAAAAATAGAAGGATTATTCAACTTCGTTCTTCAGTTAGCCATGAGGGCACTCGTTTAGAGTTCCTGAAGAGCTCTGAGCCTCTTTACCATATTAGGGTGCGTCGAAAGTAGCTCAACTAGTCGGTCTGAAATTGTTAGTTTTCTTGCAATTATCTTGTTAACTAATTGTTCGTCATAGATCAACTTAGCTCGGTGTAAACTGACCTCATCCCTAGTAGACCGATCTGGGTCTGAAATGAAGAGCGCTTTGAATCCGTCAAATTTCATTGCACCGTGATCCTTTTTGGAGATCTTGAATCTCCCATTAGATGCTACGATCTTGGCCAATGCGCTTCGGAGTTTCTGCGCGCCATCATCTACTACCATTACTCTCCGCCTGTCTGCATAATACTCTCTGGTTCTGCTATAACCGAGGACAAGAATGGTAAGCAGCCAATACATGATCATCGAGAGGAGCCCAATCACGAT
>JAPUIC010000005.1 GCA_027297425.1 Nitrososphaerota archaeon
ACTTTAATGGGAGAAAAGGGCTCACAAAAAAGCGAGCATACGCACCTCGTTTTAAGCGAGGGACCAAGAAACCATGAATGAGGTTGTATCGCCTCAAGAAATGAAGAGAATAGAGGATAAAGCATCTGAGATGGGCGTAGCACCGGTACTTCTAATGGAGAACGCGGGTAGAAGCATAGCAGACCGGATACTAAACAGGTTCACTGACTTGAATGATAAATCAATTTGCATAATATGTGGTACAGGTAACAACGGAGGAGATGGGTTTGTTGCAGGTAGACATCTCGCAGTCTACGGAGCGAAAGTTGACGTCATTCTCTTAGGTCCTGAGAACGCTATCAAAACGGCAGAGGCACGTGCTTCTTGGCGGCAGATCAGAGCGATGACCAGGACCATCTCTATCTACGCTCTTAATGAGGAGAACAAAGTCGATAACATAAGAGAGATTATCGTCGACGCAGAAATAGTCGTTGATGCAATACTAGGGACTGGTGTAGAGGGTGATCTCAGGCCATTAGCAGCTCGTGCCATATCATTGATAAACTCCTCATCCGCTTACAAGATCTCTGTCGATATCCCATCAGGTCTCGATCCCCTAACTGGGGTTGTGCATACCATCGCGGTCGAGGCCGATGTGACTGTCACTTTTCATAAGATGAAAGTCGGTTTGGAAGGAAGGATGAAGCAGACAGGAGAAGTTGTAGTATCACGCATAGGCATTCCTATGGAAGCAGAGATGCAGGATCTAGACTGAAACGGCATCTATGCTTGAAGAAGCTGCACCGATCATCTTAAGATAAGAAGCAAGGAATGCTTTGATAGTCCCAAGATCAGCGGACGATATATGGAAGTGAATTGTATCTCCCTTGAGCCTTAAGTCGACCTTAACATCTCTACCTATCTGAGATAGGTCGGGCCTAAGTGCACGATATATTGCCTCTGCTTTCTTGTCCTCAACGTTGCATGTTACGTCGGCAGATACGATTCTAACCAGGTTATGGCTACGATGATTGGAACTCATAAGCGCCACCTGCTGCTGTGAAGTTGCAGGTTTTACAAGTCCATATACCGGAAGCCATCCTCTTTAGGGTTAAGGATCCACAGGAGGGACAACTCCTTGCCTGCCTTACGAGACGGACGACTCGTGAGTACCGTTTTCTTACCTTTACTCCGTACCAGGCCTTTAATCCACGAAGACTAATTTGTTTCTTTGCCCTCTTTGGCACCTTCTATCACCTTTTTCATCAATTCCCTTACTTCTTTGCCACTTGCTAGAGCATTCTCGCTTACTTGGAATACTTCGTCGATAGAAAAGCCGCCTGGTTCTCCCTTTTGGCCGGCACAAAAGTTCCCATCATCATCGGTCGTTAATGTTAATCTAGCATCCATGACGGATTCCTCATCCATACTAGGGTCTACTAACAATGATTCTCCAATCTTTGCTACGGTTATAGAAACTGGAAGCCGATTTGTAGGTAGTGGAACTATATCCTCTAGTTGTTTGAATTCCCCGGATGAAGAGAGCTCATGGCTCTTCATTTTCGCGGTTGCCAGTGCAGTAACAGCTGCGCAGCTACAGGCTTCGATTAGATTCCCGTCTAAATTAATGACGCTAATATCAATGAAGACCGCGTATACCTTTTGTCCAGGAATTATAACCAACTTTGACAAATCGATCATCTCAGATTCTCTAATCCCCCTATCCACTACTCTAGATAGCTCAATAACCTCCTCATCGGGTGGTCCCGGTTCATGTTGAGGGGATGCGATAGGTAAAACCTCTGCATTCACAATCAGAATGGCTTTATCCGGAGTGTCTGGGAAAGGAGTGCCTAATTCGATTTTAACGCCGCAAATGACCTCAGTATCTCCGAGAGAAACTCGTGCTGAGCCGTTAGCTTTCTCAATCACGTTTGTCTCTATTGTTAACTTTCTCTGCTCCGTCAACTTGCGTCCATCGACGCGCTGGCCTTTACCCAAAAGCTCGATAATGTGATCGCGTCTGAGCGATTCAAGAACAGGTCGTTTAGCTGCAACCATAAGACTACTCGCCCTCCTGTACCTGGGGCTTATCGGTCCCGAAATACTTCGTGAATAGAGCTTGTTTCTGCAGCTTATAGAGATCTTGGCATCCGCTCAGGGCAAGTTCAAAAGCTTCTTTGAACTCAGCTGGGCTCACAATACCATCCATCTGAAAGAGAGTAACCTCCCCGATATTGGGCATCAGAGCTACGGGCATATCTGTCTCGCCTTCCATATCCTCAATATTATCAAGGTCCAAAACAACCTTTCCATCCACTTTCCCAGCGGCACAAGATGCAACTATATCTCGCATATTGATTCCAGCATCTGCAAGTGCAAGAGATGCTGCTGTAACACCTGCGCATCTGGATCCACCGTCGGACTGAAGAACCTCGACCCAAATGTGGATAGCAGTCCTAGGATAGTCCTCGAGAATGAGTGCAGGCTCAAGAGATTGACGAATGATCTTGGAGATTTCAGTTTCCCGACGTGATGGCGCTGGATTTTTTCTAGTATCCGTGGAAAATGAAGCCATGTGATACCTACACTTAACGATTGCACGGTCTGGTCGAACCAGATGTCTAGGATGAACCTCTTTGGGACCATAAACCGCGGCGATGATCTTGTTCTTACCCATTTCAATATAGGCAGAGCCGTCAGCATTTTTCAGTATACCCACTTCCAGCTTTATCGGCCTTAATTCGTTAAATTTGCGCCCGTCGTTCCTAAGGCCGGCTGAATCGATTAGATTAGTCATTCGCTCTTATCACCTAAAGACAATATGTCGTGTACCTTCTGAGTTAATCCCGGAGAGTGTGCTTCGGACTCGATCAAGTTGATCGCTGACGTTGCTTTTGATACTGATTCAGCACTGCCAACCATTACAATGATGCCGTTCTGACCGATCGAAAGCCTGCAGCCACTACCAGATTCAATAGCATTGATCATTGCTCCCTTTTTCCCAATAATTCTTGGAACTTTGCTTGGTGAAACCTTGACTGTATTTCCTTCGGCGATCTTACCCAGTCCAGGCCCAGATATGGATAACATTGGGTCTCGGGTCCGATCATATCCAGCAATAGCTGCCAAGAGTTGGTCGCCGAGTGTTAGTTGGCTTGCAAGTGAATCCCTTGCTGAAGAATAATCGCGACCCATGACATTTGCAGCGGGAAGGAATGCTGGGAACCAAGATTTAATGTCAACCTGCCATCCAAAGGCATTAAAATTAATCACTTTTCCCACAACAATATCATCTAATCGCGGCATATAGGAACCATTCAATGAGATAAGTCGAATAGTGTCGGTACCCACTTCAGCCATCCCAATCCTAGTTGCATATATCTTGTCCCCTATTTTCAGCATATTGCCTCGTATTCCGTAACTTCCTTGGGCAATTAATTCGCCCGGAATCACATATTTTCTCTTAATTTCTGACAAACTGGTCACTTTATGAGTGTTATCTCGGCTCCCCCTTTTGTTAATGAGCCTAGCTTATCGAGTAAACCGCTCTGCACTCCTGCAGGAATCTCGACCAGAGCAGTGAGCACCCCCTGACTTCCCCAGTCTTCTTTCATTATGTCGCCATAGTTTTTCAAGATACTTAATGATTGGCTTGTAAACGCAGCAGGAACTTTGATTTGCAACTTGACTTTATCAGCCTTTAACGGCAAGATTGCTCTGATTTGGTCAGCCATTAATTTAGCTTGCTCATCTGACGATTTGAACGGATCTACCGACACTCTGGCTTCTACAAACGCCTGCTCGATCCGCATTGGGGGATGAGGAGTCCCGGTTCTCGGATCAACATAATTCCGTGAAATTAATGAAATAATTTGTTTTTTCTTGTCCCCGATTAACTGTCGCCTCTGTTCAGTAGTAAGTTGAAGTTCACCCTTATTCAGGATCGTTTCTATAATTTCCATAGTATTTGACGTTCCGAAACTCTTGTTCAATTTCTCCTCTGAGTGACGGGTTCCTTTTGTCGCTTCGGAATATATTTCCTCCATAGCTATTACCTGGCTAACATCCTGTTTTTTTCCCGTTTTATGTGTTAATGCTAAATCCGGTTTTACCAATATTTCGAACTGCTGTCCACCAATTCTCAGCCTTACGGTCGTATACTTTGGTGACATATGATTATTCGCAACTATCGGGGTTCTTATTCTGTGGGACCTTCTGTCTTACGCGCCTTTATAGCGTATGCGGAGATTTGTTCTTCCGAGAGGAGTCGAAGTCGCTTATCTGCTGAATTTACTACAGCCATCCGGATATGATCGGTACCGCTTTTGTCTTCACTGACAAGATAGATACATTCTACAGCGAGAGTCGCACCTTCGTCAATGCTAACGGCTCGATCATATTTTTCCTCCAAGTACTCTGTTACCTGATCGCTTCCAGAACCTATTGCAACGGCATCATATGAAATATAGGTACCACTTGGATCGGTCATGTACAATACGCCGCCGTTACGATCTGACCCACCAAGAATCAGGGCCACTCCAAACGGTCGTACTCCTGCATATTGTGTAAATTGCTGGTTAAGATCTGCGAGTTTCCTGGCAACGGTCTCTACGTCTACTTCATCGTCGTAAACCAGTCGATTGCTCTGGGCAATAACTCTAGCCTGATCAACTTGAATTCTTGCATCAGGAATATAACCGGATGCGGCAACGCCAATATGATCATCGACCTGAAATATCTTCTGACTCATAATTGGGTTCTGCAATTTTCGTGTCCTCTCTTCAACCGCTAAAATAATGCCATCTTTGCACCTGATGCCCACTGCTAAAGTTCCACGCCGAACTGTTTCTATCGCATATTCTACCTGATATAACCTGCCATCGGGTGAAAAAACGGTAATTGCTCTATCGTAACCTGCTGCGGCTGGAAATATTTCTAAATCACCTTGAACTAGCAGGGGCGACTCAATGAGCTGATAATAACCTTTCCCTAACTCACCTTCGGTCCCGTGTGATCCATCGAATTTGTCGATTAGATAGGTCAACCTCCACAAAGAATATTTACATTAGTATTGAATCGCGTGGGTTGATCAGATGAGTAAGGAAGAGATCCCGCCGTGGTTACGCGAACAATTAGCTAGGTTTGACCAGATTCAGCAGAGCCTCCAATCAATCATGATCCAAAAACAGCAAGTAGATGCGGAAGCTGCGGATCTAGACAAAGCAGTTGTCGAGCTGAATAAGGTGAAAAATGACGAAACCGTTTACAAATCTGCAGGTCCGTTGCTGGTTCGTGTTAAAAGGGCCGAGGTACTGAAGGAACTCCAAGAAAAAAAGGAGTTGTCCAAAACAAGGTCCCTGGTTCTATCTAAACAAGAGTCAAGACTTAAGGATAATGCGAAGGAACTTCAAGCTAAATTAAATGAATCCATAAAGGGGAAATCTTCTGTACACGAGAATTAGTAACTGAAGGCTCTTCCTCTAGACCCTTCGCTAAGGTAGTTTAATTTACATTTTTCTGGCTCCAGGAAAAGGGCAGAGTTCTGACAGGGTATCTCGTGGGGGGCTGCTCCGAGATTGGAAAATGAAATCATCTCGTTCATAGATTACTCTTTCGCCTATCAGAATTCCGGTCAAAGGGCTCTAGAGAACATTAACTTGAGCATAAAACGTGGCGAGATAGTAGTGATAGTAGGGCCTACTGGTTGCGGTAAATCTACCCTATTGAGGTCAATTAATGGATTGATACCACATATGTTTCAAGGCGAGATTAAAGGCAGTGTTACCGTCGATGGTCTACTAGTTCAAGAAAGTCCCGTTAATGAGCTGTCCAAGAGAGTTGGATTGGTCTTTCAAAATCCAGAGAACCAGATATTCATGTTCACTGTCGAGCGCGATATAGCCTTTGGGCTGGAGAATACCGGTGTACCAAGGCTAGAAATGAAGAAAAGAGTCGATGAAGCCATCGAAAGCTTGGGAATAGGTCATCTTAGGTACAAGCCCCCTTACGAATTGTCTGACGGCGAAAAGCATAGAGTTGCCATAGCAGGTGTTCTAGCAATGAAACCGGACATTTTAGTCCTTGACGAGCCCACCTCACTTCTTGATCCGAGGTCCGCAATGGATCTGATGAAAACTATCGAAGGTCTGCATAAAAAATTTGGTATGACGATACTCATCGTAGAACACCGGCTGGAGTTCTCTGCGGTGATTGCTAATCGCATAGTTGTGATGAACAAGGGGAAGATCGTGTCAACCGGGCCAGTTCGGGAGATTCTAGCAGCAGAGGAGTCACTCAAGCTGGGCGTGGGAATTCCTCCGATAACACGACTACATATGGCCCTGAAAGATGGTGGAATAGAACTGGGGCAAACTCCGATAACGCCTAAGGAGTTCATGCAAAACGTTAGGGGAAAATTACATGATTAGCTTTCAATCGGTTGGATTCGTTTTCCAAAATGGAACCAGGGGCCTACATGACGTGACATTAGAAATTGGTGAAGGTATAACCGCAATCATCGGTGCCAACGGAGCCGGAAAAACAACGCTCGTTAGGCACATGAATGGACTCCTCGTTCCCAAACTGGGAAACGTTTTCGTGAACGGGCAAAATACTAGGGATGCTACTGTTGCGCAATTGTCAAGGATGGTGGGGATCCTGTTTCAAAACTCTGAAAGACAGCTATTTTCTAACACAGTAGAAGAAGAAATATCCTATGGGTTAAAGAATTTTGGTCTTCGGGATGACCAAATCGGGGCAAAGGTCGATGAAGTACTTTCTTTCTTCGACCTCTCCGACTATCGAGGTAAATCGCCCTTAACACTGAGCGGTGGAGAAAAAAAGATGTTATGCTTAGCGGTAGTACTAGCCTGGGAGCCTGACTTTCTAGTCTTAGACGAGCCTACTATAGGTCAAGATAGTATAAACAAGGAAAGAATAGAAGCACTCGTAAGACGTCTAGCTTCCAAACGGAAGGGGATAATCATAATTTCACATGATGTCGAGTTCCTCTGGAATCTTCAACCTCGGGTCATTGCTATGTCGAATGGATCGATCCTAGCAGATGGTAAGGCTAGTCATATCTTTTCGAAAAGACGAATCATTCAAAAAACCCGAATCGTCAGACCTCAATTGCTTGAGCTTTCAACCATACTAGAAACTGTGAGCAATCCCTTTTCTAGCCAAGATCAAGCAGTCAACTATCTAAAGGACCTAATGAACAAATCCCCCCTAAAAACATCAGCGTAGGTGATAAATTTACTTTGTTGGGCTGGATACTGGAAGCTTTTCTTTTTACGTACTCGAATTCTCCACTACGAATATTAGATCCTAGAATTCGCGTTCTGCTAACTATTGAGCTATTCACCTTATCTGCCCTTCCGAATGTATTCGTGAAGGCTGCTATTCTATTGGCAATGGTGCTTATCCTAGGCATGATAGGCAATGTATTCAGTAAACTCTTGAAGGCCATGATCTTTGCCGGGATTTTTTCAATCATAATTGGAGCAATTGACTTCTACGTTAATACGGATCCTATACGTGCTTTGGGCGTCAGCATGAGATTCCTCGGAATAGTTGGATCTCTCTCTATTTTTTTCTTAACCACTTCACCTGATGAACTCGGTTATGTAATGAAAAGATTTAGAGTTCATCGAGACATTATCTTCGCGTTTTTGACGGCAATGAGATTTGTGCCTGTTCTTCTTTTAGATATTAGCCAAATAATTGATGCACAGAGATCGCGAGGTTTGGAAATTCAGAAGGGAAATATTGTCCGGAGAGTCAATAAATTATTTCCACTAGTAGTCCCAATGGTGAGTCTTGTTTTAGAGAGAAGTAATCATCTAGCTGAAGCCATGGAATCAAGGGCCTATGGCTCAGTGAAGCAGGTTTCTTCATTCAAAGAGTTGAGGTTTCGACCCGTGGACCGGATCTTCCTAGCTATTTCAACTCCACTCATGGTCTTGGCCTTTTACTTTGTCTTAAAATTCTAACATGTAAGGGGGAAGTTGGTTGAAGTTTCGAATCATAATAGACGAGAGAGAAAAAGCTTCAGGTGTTCCAAAAGAGTTATCGAAGTTGGGAGCTATAGCAGATTACAGATTACTCACGATTGGCGATTATATACTATCTGAAGATGTGGGCATCGAGCGGAAGAGCTGCAGAGATCTCGTAGCGTCAATTTATGATGGTCGGTTGTTTGAACAGTTATCTCAACTATCTCATCACTATGCAAAATCCTTTCTTCTTCTTGAGGGTGATGTTACCGGAGTCCTGAAGGAGATGAAGAATCCTAAGGTGTTTTTTGGTGCGATTGCGTCAATATCTCTTACGCTCCCTATTAGTTTACTTTATGCAGTAGACAAAGAACAAACTGCGAGGATCATTTTCGCTTTGGCTACTCATTTAGGGAGAGTGAGACCATCTCGGCCATTAGTTAAGGGGCGTAGGTCAGGTATGGATATCCCTGAGGAGCAATTATCCATAGTAAGTTCATTCCCAGGAGTTGGGATCGTTCTGGCAGAACGACTGCTTATGAAGTTTGGTAGCCCCAGAGACATCGTAAGCGCCCAAGCCCAAGAGCTTGCAATGGTTCAAGGAATAGGTCGAGCGCGTGCTTCAAAATTAATAAAAATATTAACGGAAAAATTTAGAACGGGATCAAAAATAGGCATTCAGGGAACGTTGGAGTACAACTAAGCGGAAAGATTAATAACCAAATCAAAATCGCACTGTTCCTGAAAGAGTTGAGAGGGACTCGCCAAAGTACAAATTCACGGAAGATATACTCAAGATAGTGCACAAAAAGGCCCAGGTCAGGAAATCCAAGTAGTTCTCGCTAGTGGACCTGTGTTTCGGGGTCATTGCGCACGTAGATCACGGTAAGACCACCATGTCGGATAGCTTGCTTGCGTCTTGTGGTCTGCTGAGTCCTTCCGTAGCCGGTCAGGCTTTAGCTCTGGATTCGATGGATCTCGAACAAAAGAGACAGATGACGATAAGGTCTGCTAATGTAACACTCTATTATGAACTAGATGGCACACCGTATGTAATTAATATGATCGACACTCCTGGCCATATAGACTTCACCGGAAGAGTTACGCGAGCTCTTAGAGCTATCGATGGCGCTGTTGTAGTTTGCGATGCGGTTGAAGGGGTTATGACCCAAACTGAGACGGTTACCCGTCAGGCGTTGGAAGAGCGAGTAAGGCCTGTCTTATACATAAACAAGATAGATCGTCTGATAAAAGAGCTTCGTCTTACGCCAGATAAGATGCAAGAGTGGCTTGCAGCTCTAATTAGTGATTTTAATAAATTGATAGACGTATCAGCTGAACCAGAATACCGAGAGAAGTGGAAGGTAAGCATTCAGGATTCTACCGTCGCTTTCGGCTCAGCCAAAGATCGCTGGGGGTTCAATTTCGAAATTGCTCAGAAAAAGGGAGTAAAGTTCTCGGACATATATGATGCGTACCAGAGTGGGGATCTAAAGAGCTTCACCGAGAAACTCCCACTTCATGAAGCAGTACTACGTATGGTCATAAGGCATTTTCCTCCCCCAGATGTAGCTCAGAGGTATCGGATCCCCAAGATTTGGAAAGGGGATCTCGACTCCGAAATAGGGAAAGCAATTCTAAATTGTGATGAAAATGGACCAATAACCATGATGGTGACCAATATTGTAGTAGATCCTGCTGCCGGGACTATCGCTACTGGGCGACTATTTTCTGGAACTGTAAAAGACGGATCGATAGTCCACCTTATAGATGCTAAGAGAGAGTCGCGTGTTCAATCCGTTAGCATGTTTATGGGAGCTCATAGAGATCTCGTTGGTTCGATGCCATCGGGAAACATTCCAGCCTTACTGGGTCTTGAGAATGCTAGAGCCGGTGAAACTATATCATCAGTCAAAGGTGTGCTTCCCTTTGAGTCTATCAAATATGTATCGGAACCGGTAGTTACGATAGCCATCGAGTCCAAACACCCTAAAGATCTCCCGAAGTTAGTCGACGTCTTAAGGAGAATCGCGTTGGAGGATCCTAACCTTGTCCTAAAGATACAGGAGGAAACCGGTGAAATGCTATTGGCAGGTATGGGAGTGCTTCATCTTGAAATTGCTACTTCGCTAGTACAAGAAGCAGAGGTCGAGATAATAACCTCAAAACCCCTTATCAATTATAGGGAGACTATACGCTCAGCTGTAGGACCAATTATGTCGCGATCCCCCAACAGGCATAACAAGATCTACTTTAGAGTAGAGCCCCTGTCTGAAGAGATCGTTCAGATGATAAGAGAAGGTACGATAAGTGAAATGACAGATAAGAAAGCGTTAGCCACGCTTCTGCGAGATAAAGGGTGGGATGCAAACGAGGCTAAAAGTGTTGTAATGGTTGATGAGAGAGGAAATATGTTTATCGATTCTACTAAAGGTGTGCAGTTTATTTCAGAGTCTTTGGATTCGATCAGAGCAGGTATCATAGACATTATAGGAAATGGTCCACTCGCCCACGAATTCTGCAGAGGCCTGAAAATAATTTTCCACCACTATGTTCCTCATGAAGATCCAGCCCACAGGACGTATGCTCAACTTATGCCCGCGTCACGCAGAACTTTATTGGCATGCCTACTTGCCGCCGATCCCGTACTTCTGGAGCCAATATTGGGTATTGAAGCAAAGGGTACGGGGGACATCATCGGTCCAATATCTAGCGTTATCTCTTCAAAGAGAGGCAAATTGCTGAAAGTTACTCAAAAAGGTCTGATGACTATTATTGAAGGGGAGGTACCTGCGGCTGAGACATTCGATCTTGCAGAAACTTTGAGGGGAGCGACGGCTGGAAAAGCTACGTGGAATACCCACTTCAAGAGCTGGAGCCCAGTTCCTACGTCTATGCTAAAAGGGGTTGTCGCGGATATCAGGAAGAGGAAAGGCTTAAGCGCGGATCCTCCCAAGTCCGAAGAGTTCTCGGATTCAGAATAAATCCTCTTTAAAAGTACATAACAGAGGAGTAGACTGAATCGCTCAAGGTGTCATCAATCAGATGTGTAAATGTGCCAAAATTAGTATAGAAGACGTGAGTTACCGATCTGTTGGGATGAATCAGACTGCTTACCATAAGGAGTGTGGAGAGGATCTCTCACCGATACAGGTTTCAATTATCGACAAACAGAGAATTAATGAGTGGGGGCTCGCGTAGGAGCACGCGAACTAAGTGGGCTTAGGAGTTTCAGAGTAGATCATGGAGATCAAAGTCTTTCCGTGGCACTCTTTGCATTCTCCGACGTCGTCTTTGTAGATGTAATCACCCATTTGAAATGGTCGCTTTGTCTTTACATTGCAGGATTTACACTCTTCTATAGAGTAAACAATGGGCTTCGGTTTCTTCTCTGACATTGTTACCATCGATGCGGACTCCTTCCGTCTTTTCTTTAAGGATTTCTATACGTGAAAAGTTTCACTCCTTAGTCCTTTGTCTCTTTAAAAACCAGTCCGCGAACTTTCTGGTAGCAATCGCCCTATGGGAGATCAGATTCTTCTCCGCATCCAACATCAGAGCATATGTATCACGGTGACCATCGGGGATGAATATTGGATCAAACCCAAAACCATGATCTCCACAGAGATCTTGAGAAATGGTCCCAGTTACACCCCCAAGAAATGTCAGTAATTTTCCGTTCCGATCAGCGCAGACGAGTGCAGACTTGAATGTGGCTTTCCGGCTTAACTTATTCCGTAATAGGGTAAGTATCCCTTCGCAACCGATAGTTTGTTGTACAAATGAAGAATATGGTCCAGGAAAACCACCAAGTGCGTCTATGAACAGACCTGCATCCTCAACAATTATACTCTTCTTTACAATCTCATGAGCTGAGAATGCCTTTTCTCTTGCAATATCCTCGAGGTCTAGACTCTGAATCTCTTTCAAATCAGCCTTTCTACGAATAGCTGAAATATTGTATTCCATTAGAACCAGCTTAATCTCCCTAAACTTGTGTTCGTTGGAGGATACAAAGTATATTCTAAACCGACCGGGCATACCTACCCCTCCGCTGTACTTGTCGCATTACCGATTTTATCCTATTCGTCGATTCGTCTCCAGATATACTACGATACCCGTCAATTAGATCTGTAAACATCTCATCAGCTACTGCACTATGGGCACTCTCCAATGTCTGCTTGACCAGGTGAAGATCTACCGCCTTGTCCTCAAGGCGATTTGAACGAAATGAAAGTCCAAAATCTATGATTCCCAAACACCCATCGCTAATGAGGATGAAGTTAGAGGTGGTTAGATCTCCGTGGATTATATCCTCTCTATGAAGCGAACCGATTGATCGACCTACAGCCTCGAAAATTTTCGTGGTGCCCAGATCTGGGTCATCAAGAACATCCTTAATCCGAGGCCCGTCGAAATGTTCCATGTATATCGAGTAATTACTTTTGTCCAAATAGTATAGAAGAGGTGAATTAACTCCGGCCAATTTCGCAGCACTAATTAGCGTAGCTTCGTGAATTGTCCTTCTTTTGCGAAGCTCCGCATCTAAGCTAGGCTGACGGTATCCCTTGGGCAGCCTAATTTTTTTAATAGCTAAAAGTCCATTCCAACGGACTTTATAGATATCTGCTTCCGCTCCTTTCCTGATTAATGTCTCCATAGAATGTCGACTTGATCCAATCTCCAAGATTGTCTAACGATGCTTTTGCTAATGTCTAACCGCATACCATGAAGATAACTCAACAGACCTACCCAAGCTATCTGCGCGCCGCAATCACCACTAAATTGCCTTGGGATAACCCTAAAAGTGGAACCGCGAGATCTACACATTTCCGTAAGCATTTCTTGAAGTCTGGTGTTTGCAGCAACACCTCCTGTGAGTAGAACTTCGTCGTGCTCCGTAAAGGCGAGTGCACGTTCCGTAACCTCGCAGAGGTTCGAAAAAGCGGTCTCCTGGATCGAGAAACAGATATCGTCCATATTTTTTCCACTGCTTAGTAACCTTTTGGCACTCGTCAGCATCCCAGAGAACGAAGGATCATTACCCTTTAGAGTGTAGGGTAAGAGTAAATACTCCTCTGACTTACTAGCGCATCGCTCGATAATAGCTCCGGAAGGAGAAGCATATCCTGCAGCTCTTCCAAATTGGTCTAGAAGTTGCCCGATTGTTATATCTAATGTTTCACCGAAGAACCGCCACCTCCCGTTGGAAAAGGCAAGGATTGCAGTATGGCCTCCAGATACCAATAGTACAATAGGATTAGTTGCTCTGGTCAGCATGCAGGCTAATTCGATGTGCCCTATCGCGTGATTAGCTGCGATGATTGGTTTGTGGTAATATGCTGCGAGGGATCTTGCGACAACGGCGCCTACTCTCAGACATGGTCCTAACCCGGGACCACCTGCATACGCAATAACGTCAACCGAATCCATATCCATCTTGGCTTTTCTAAGTGATTCAATCAGAACTCCTGAGCAAACATCTGAATGATGTTGGTAAGCCTCTCGAGGATGGATCCCTGATCCAGGTGGCGGTTGATACACTGAACGTGAGTCCGAGATTATAGTTCCTTGATTTTCTTCATCGAGAGAAACGAGAGAACTTCCGAATGTATGAGCTGTACTTTCTATACCCAGGCACGTTAATTTTTTATGTTTAGGTTTGTTCAATTTTTCCTCACCAATTGATAGTGGTCATTCATATAGTTCTAACCCGAAGGGATGACTCGCTAAGCCTTATCGAAATTAAATCTTTGTGAGTAAAAAATGAACGAAAATATTCAGGTATCGCTGGAGGCATCATTCATACTAAATGCGACAGAGGACGAGGAAAAATTAGTTCGATGTATTAGTGAATTCATTGGCACAAATAAACTGTCACGAGTAGTTGTAAAGGGTTACTATGGGAATCTAATGCACATTATTACAATGGCCATTACAAAGAATCGAGCTGAAGTTATTATCGGAAAAATTCTGAACATGATCTCAGAGGAAGATATCGAGAGCATCATGACATCCTTAGGTAAATCTATCGACAAAAATGGGAATCTGCACCTTAGAATCGATAAGCAGAGTATCCTAGAAGGGTCTCTAAGACTATCCGAAAGAGACCCTCTAAAGATGAAAATAATACCCAGGCAGGCCAAACCCATTTCCCGCAATTGGCCGGAGTGGTACCGCCTGAGACTTGCGTATCTTCAGAAGCAGTATCGAGAATAGACAGTCGAGCTGGAGTTACTCTGAGGAATATTTACAGAGAGAAAGGATATCATAACCTGCCAATTTTTCTCGCCCCCCCAGATAGGAGAGCTCTACTAAAAATGTGAAACCAACTATCATACCATTCAATCTTTCGACCAACTTTGCGGCGGCCAGTGCGGTACCACCAGTTGCAAGGAGATCATCAACGATTAAGATCTTGCGATCCTTAGAAATCGCATCCTCATGAACCTCTATACCCTCATCCCCATACTCTAGTTGGTACGATTCTTGAATCTTCTTGGCAGGAAGTTTGCCTATTTTGCGGGCAAGTAGGAAACCTACGCCCATTTTGTAGGCGAGTGGTGCGCCTATTATGAAGCCCCTTGCGTCAATACCCAAGACATCGGTTATATCCATCTTGCGATAATGCTCAAAAAGATCATCTATTATCCCACGGAATAATTTCGGATCCTTGATCAGAGTAGTAATATCCCTAAACATTATTCCCTTTTTGGGGAAATCCGGTACATTTCTAATGTAGTTCTTAATCAGCCCTCTTTTGTATTCGGTCAGAACACCTTCACCCTATACTTCGAGTCTGGCTCCATCCAGCGCATGTTTGCATTCGCAACTCCGAATTGAAGGAATTCTAGGAACTATATTCTTGATCAAATGCTTGAGCTTATCATTATTTTCAGAGAAGGCCCTAATAACTTCTGCATGAGATACCGGCTTAATCAGGGGATTGTGTTTGAGCCCAACATCATAGTCTGTAATGAGAGATAGATTGAGGTAGCACATTTCTAACTCCCTCGCGAGTATTACTTCAGGGTACTGAGTCATATTAATAATATCCCACCCCATTGCGCTGAAAAACTTACTCTCAGCTCTGGTACTGAAACGAGGTCCTTCAATAACCACGATGGTTCCTCGATCATGGATTCTGAGATCTAGTTCCTTTCCCACAGATGCAGCTAGATCCCTGGTTTCTTGACAATATGGGTCAGCCGGGCTTACATGGGTAGTTGACGGACCATCATAAAATGTATCGCGTCGATTCCTAGTAAAGTTGACAAATTGATCGGAGAGAACTACATCCCCGATCTGGAAGGAAGGCTGGAGGCTGCCAACAGCACAGGCACCTATGATCCGTTCTACACCGAGGTTTTTAAGAGCCCATAGGTTTGCTAAGTATGGAATAACATGAGGAGGGTACTCGTGCTTCACTCCATGACGCGGAAGAAATGCTATGTTCTTACCACCAATTTTTCCCATAGTAATATTGGCGCTGGTTTTTCCATATGGCGTTTCGATAGAGACATCTGTGGCTCCTTCCAGTAATGAATAGAAGCCTGATCCACCGATTACACCGATTTCTGCGCTATCCACGATGTCGCCTTTGGAGATTTTATCTTTAAGTTTTTGCTAGACCTCTGAAGGAGAGAAAGGGAAATATAGCGTTAGGTAAAAGTCGGAACAATACGAATGCTGGTTTGGCTTAGAGCTATCAGAGTCAGGTTTCTCGCCTCGTCTCTGCTTGCTACTCTCGTGGGCTTAGCGATCGCATGGTCTCGGGACAGTATCCTAGATCCAGTCCTTGCGCTCATCACTATAACCGGCGTATTATCGCTGCATGCGAGTGTAGATCTACTCAACGACTACACTGACTACAAGAGTGGACTTGACCTCTCAACAAAACGGACCCCATTTAGTGGCGGTTCTGGAGTCCTACCTGAAGGGCTTCTATCCCCGAAAAGCGTTTACTATGCAGGTCTCGGTTTTCTGATATCTGGTGCCATTATTGGAATTATTCTGACTCTATTGCGAGGCTGGGTGATCGGGTTGCTCCTAGTATTTGCTGTTGTCTCGACTTTATTTTACTCATCAAAACTTGCAAATATAGGACTCGGTGAGATAGTCGTGGTCCTAAAGGGAGCATTCATTGTGCTAGGAACCTACTATGTTCAAACCCTTGTGCTATCGACTGAGACGTTCTTGATTGGGGTTGTCATGGGTGTTTTATCTGCAACAGTACTCTTCGTTAATGAATTCCCTGATTTTGAGGCGGATATAGCTAAGAAAAGGTTCAATTTTGTAGTTCGTACGGGCAAAGAAAAAGCTGTAAAACTCTTCTTTGTATTCCCCATAGCATCATACTTTTTCCTTATCACTGGAATATTATTGGGCCTCTTCCCTGTTCTAACTGGTTTTGCATTGATCATGATCCCTATGTATTACATTATTTACAGGGGTCTTAAGGCTAACATACACAATCCCGATGGCTTGGTAACGCCTATGTTGAGGTCGTCAATTACCGCGCGTCTGTATGGGTTAATCATTCTCGCCGCATATGTTCTAGCGTAATCTAAATACACATGCATCAGTCTTGGGATTCATGTATTTGGTCTATCAACTCTTCTTGCAAGTCGTTATCCTCCTATCAGTCTTAGCTTGGGTTATAATAGCCTACAAATATTTTCAGGTCATTCGAAAGACTCCAAAGATAGTGGGGTCCGTCGAGACCGGAATCCAACCCAAAGTAAGTATAATCGTACCAGCTAGAAACGAAGAAAAATACATTACTGCTGCAATAACGAGCTTATCGAACCAGCGATACCGAGATTATGAGATTATTCTGGTGGATGATGCTTCCAAGGATTCCACCCCATCAATTATCAGAGGGCTAGCGAATAAAGAACCTCGAATAAAGGTTGATACCATAACGGATCGTCCAGAGGAATGGACGGGTAAAAACTGGGCATGTCACCTCGGGTTTAAGAAATCAGTAGGCGACATCTTGCTCTTTACCGATGCAGATATAGAAATATCAGAAACACTGCTACGAGATTCTGTAGCGTATTTGGTAGCAAACAGGCTTGATGCGCTTACCCTTATCCCGAGAGTTCGCACATTTGGGTTACTCTCCAAGTTTGTACAACCGACATTGGGCGTAATTATGAGCGTGTTTTTTTCGCCATTGGCTGTGAACGATCCCGAGTCAAAATTAGGTTATTTTTGGGGGAGTTTCTTTTTAATCTCGCGAAGAGCATATGAGATAATAGGTGGGCATGAGGCGGTCAAGGGCGAGATCGTAGAGGATCGCGCACTGGGTCAAAGGACAAAAGATGCTAATCTGAAGATGCGGATGTTAGACGGATCCAATGATTTCTCGGCGGTATGGGCTCGAAGCGCTTCGTCTTTGTGGCGTAACTTCGAAAGAATAACTTATCCTTCTATGAGGAATAACCCCCTGGCTAAGATAACCTACGTCGGTGGGGTATCTATCATTCTCATTCCCCCCTTTCTGGTCTTCCTGGAATTACTTATTCAAGGAGAAGTGTCCAGTGTGAGAAACGCTAGCTTATCGGTGGCGAGTATCTTCCTGATGGTTATAAGCTCAGCGTACCAAGCGAAACACCGGCTGGGATTGGGCTACAGATTTGGATTAGGCGTTCCCTTCGCATTAACCTGGATATTCTCCAACTTACTGGTTTCAGCTTTGAGGAGAAGCGATGGTAAAGTAACATGGAAAGAGAGAGTATACAGATTTCACTCTCGGCCCTGACCTAATCCTACTCATTAGGCTGCCAATCGCTATAAATATATGAGATTATTGGGTCTCCTATTGCATGACATTACGCGCTGACTCTGCCCAGTATCCTGCGGGGAAGGTCCGTAGCC
>JAPUIC010000050.1 GCA_027297425.1 Nitrososphaerota archaeon
TAGCATTATGCCATCGCGTATTATTAAAAAAGAGTAGACCCAGATCATACGCCTTCTGTGCATCTCTAACGAGATCTCTTGCAACGGGTGAGCCATATGTTGTCTGGTTAACTTCCTTCAACTTCACGAGGGCTTTCGCCAGTGTTGCATTCGATGTCACCTGTTCTATGTCTGTAATTCGTATATGATCAGTCGGAGATCTTACGTCTAGTTCCGCTCCTAATGCAACCCTGGATAGCACCCTGTAGAATACCCTGAATTGAAATTGATGGTCATCCTCGGTCTTTACTGTTCCAGGGATATTAAAGTCGAAAGTCCAGGTAGAGGAGTTATCAACATCAAGTCGGGTAAAATTTGTCCCCCGCAGAACTGTTGTATCTAGATTTATCCAGATAAAACTGAGTTCTATCGTGTTGATCAATATAGTCTGCGAGAATGGATCAATATTCGTTAATGTAACGTTTACCTGGCCACTAGTGGTGTTATGATACGTATTTTCGCAGGAAATACACCTATCGAAGACATATGATCCCGCAATAGAATCGTTCCACTTTTGACCTAACGATTCAGATGGTATGATCTGGGGCCCGAAGGGGATCGTCATCAATAGTAAGAAGAGAAGAGCGAGTTCTCGCTTCAATTGTGAAGGCCCTATTTAGCGAGCTTCTTAGGCTGTTGCCCTTTCTTCCAAGTGAACTGCTGGACCGTAAGACTTCTCTTATCGCCCCATGTCTCTTTGAGAGACGCGAGTAACCTCACGCCCCGAGAAGTAAGAGTGTACATCTTCCTGGAAGTACGTCGACCATCATCTTCTACCTTCAAGAGGATTTTGAGCTCCAGAAGATACTTTAGCCACTTCCATGTCAGAGTAACGTGGAGAGGATTGCCAAGTACGAGTGCTAAACCATATGCATGAACCGGTTGATTTTTTTCAACCAGTTCTAAAAATTCTAGTAGTTGTCTAACTTCCGGCATCCTATCGCGCAAAGATGTAAAGACAAGTTAGATATAAATGCTACCATCATATAGTAGTATATCATGATTATACCTGATAAGTTCTACTAGAGATGGTGCACATTAATGCGTATTACCAATTACAGAATAGTTACTTATTATAATGAGGTACTTTAGGGTGCAACAGCTGAGATATCCCAATGTCGAGTGAAGATCTAGCAAACCTAGTGTGCCAGCTCTAATGCCGACGCTCCAGGAAAGACAGGCGACCGGGAAGTTGGATCCCAAGTCATTTGAGACCGGCAGTCATATTAATCAGCCCAAAAAGGAGATTTGAAGGCCGATGGAATCTTCCCGGACCACTGTTGATGAAGATATCTGCATTATGGTTGGTGGTCAGGGTGGTGACGGTTCTCTTACTGTAACTGCGCTTCTAGCAGGATTGTTTCGACGAAGAGGACTCAATGTTTATTCTTCTAGAAACGTCTTATCTCGGATAAAAGGCGGACATGCTGATGGTGTAGTACGTGCTTCGAGAAATAACATAAAATGTCTTGGCGATCATGTCAAAGTCGTTGTTGCCTTCGACGAAGAAGCTGTTCTGGCAACGAAAGACGACTTGGATCCCAACGCAACCATAATCTTCGACAGTTCAGCGGGAGAATTAGATCCGAAACTAGTGGATAATACAGTCAAGATCTACAATATCCCTTTCACAAAGTTGATCTTGGCCGAGATCAGAAGGGAATTATTCAAGAACAGTGCTAGTTTTGCGGTTGTTGGAAGGTTGCTCGGATTTCCTGATGAGGAGATGTTACAGTCTCTCAACTCGAGGTATGGTGCTAAAGCTGCTCCGATATTAGAGAATAACATACGTGCCTTCAAGATAGGATTGGAATGGGCCGGGAAGAATGGTCTGACCGCTGCAGATAGCACCTCTCCGAATACAGTTGATGTCAAGCAGAAGCTGCTTATGACTGGAAATGAGGCCGTTTCTTATGGTCTCCTTGTGGGCGGAGTACGATTTTTTGCAGGATATCCGATTACTCCTGCGACAGACGTTATGGAGTATCTGCAGAAATGGTTCCCGAAGTTCGGAGGCGTCGTAAAACAGGCTGAAGATGAACTATCGGCTATCAATATGGCTCTGGGGGCTGCTTTGGCCGGCGCTCGATCTGTTATAGCTACTTCTGGACCTGGCCTTTCCTTAATTCATGAAGGTATGGGTCAAGCTGGTGCTGCTGAAATCCCATTGGTGATTGTCGACACTCAACGAGCAGGTCCTAGCACCGGACTTCCGACAAAGATCGAGCAGTCTGACTTGCAAACATTAGTTTACGGAGGGCACGGAGAATTTCCTAGGTTTGTCTTGACCCCCGGTAGTGTTGAAGATTGTTTCAACATTGGTAGGCTTGCCCCTAACTTGGCTGAAATGTATCAACTTCCTGTTATTATTGCAATGGATCTTGGAATATGTCAGAATACGGTGACTATTGAGAGCCTCGATCTTCACTCTGGGAAGATAGATAGGGGGAAACGACTAACCGCAGAAGATCTCGCTAAAATGCCTGTATATGGTAGATACTCCTTTACCGACGACGGTGTCTCTCCATATACTGTCCCCTCGACTGAGAACGGACGTTTCTTAATCACTGGGAATGAACATAATGAGTTTGGCCATGTTAACACCGACAAGCTGAATCGCGTTAAGATGATGGAAAAAAGAAGTATAAAGATGAAGTCTGCGCTGAAAGATCTACCTCGGGGAACCGTTTATGGCGATGAATCTTCGAAAATCGGATTTATTGGTATTGGCTCTACGTATGGTGTAATTTTAGAAGCAATGGGACTCCTAGCTAAGGAAGGGGTTAGCTCGAAGTACTATAAGCCCTTGACAATATTACCTTTGGAGGATGCGATTGGGAGCTTTTTAGATGGTTGTGACGAAGTCTATGTGGTAGAGCAGAATCAGAGCGGGCAGTTGTCGAACCTGATAACTCTTAAATTTGGTCGGCATAAACAGTTGCATAACATCCTCAGGTTCGATGGAAACCTATTTAGACCTAGGGAAATTTCGCAGAGAGTGTTGCAAATCCGTGAAAAGCAGAGCGCGATAGTACATTGACTCAAGTTTTTGAGCCTGCCAAGCCAATCTGGTGTGCTGGATGCGGAGATTTTGGAGTCCAAGCCTCCCTACAGAAAGCTCTTTCTGAAACAGGAACCAATCTGAATGACGTTGTTATTGTTGCTGGGATCGGTTGTTCTGGCACTATACAAAATAATATCCCAACCTACGGTTATCATTCCCTTCACGGCAGAACTCTCCCATCTGCCATAGGTGTCAAACTAGCCAATCCAAAACTTACTGTTATTGCTGCCGGTGGTGACGGAGATGGGTATGCTATTGGTATGGGTCATCTGATTCATACATTCAAGAGAAATCCCAGCATACTCTATATCATCATGAACAATGAAACTTACGGCTTAACCAAAGGGCAGTATTCTCCTACCAGCAACCCGGGGTTCGAAGGAAATGTTGAAAATGGCATGGACGGTATCTTGGTAGGACTTGGCGTACCTTCAACTACATTCTTGGCGCGTGGTTTTGCAGGTGCTCCAGCTCAACTGACTCGACTACTCACCGACGGTTTAACTCATGTGCAATCTGGAAAAGGCTTTGCATTCGTAGAGGTGCTTTCTCCCTGTGTTACCTATAATGATACGTATAAGCTGTGGAAGAATATAACTTACGATGTCGATTCTGATACCAATTTTAATCCGAGAGATAAGATCGGTTCATACACAACTGTAATCAATAAGAGAGAGGAGGGTAAGATTCCCATCGGATTGATCTACTCTGCCGACCATCCTTCGCTGGAACAAGTATCCGTCGATGATCAAGAAAAGGGACCAGCTCTTCAGGATATATCTTTAGCGTCGAATATGGACCGATATGAAGCCGTCATGAAAACCTTCCTAGGCTAGAGCTTCCAGAAACTCATTGCTCAAAGATAACGCATGCGTCTAAGGTAGAGACCTGCTCCTATCCCTACTATCATACCCGCCAGATGTGCACCGTGGGCTATTCCAGATGGAACAAGAAGGCCCATAATGTCAAGAACTGCGAATGCACCTGCTGCAACAATCATGGGTAAAGGCAGAATGCCATAGACGAATATTAGTAAAAATGGGGCAAGTACGGCAAGAGTTCCCATGACACCATAAATTGCCCCTGAAGCTCCGATAGCAGGTACGAGTGCATTACCTGATGTTACTATATATCCAACATTACCTATAATTCCCGCCGCAAAGAAGAGGATTAGGAATAACCTGCCCCCAACCATCCGCTCGAGATAGATACCGAAAATGAGCAGGGAAAACATATTGAAAAATAAATGTGATAGATCTGCATGGAGGAAGATAGATGTGACGAACATCCATGGCATATCAAAGGCTAATAGTGGGACAAACGAAAAGAGGAACCATAGTGGCCGCTCTAAATTGAATCCACTAATCTGAATGCCAATACCTACTTGACTCGCCACAGTATGTTGAAGAATGTAACCTAATACAGATAATCCGATCAGAATATAGGTCCATTTAGGACCCCTTCCTTGCATCATAGATTGTCCACGTCCTAAAGTTAGTCTCAATATCTATGACCTCGAATCAAGAACTCCTCCGAGACATTCCGTGACTGATTTATCTATTTATTGATAATCATCTGATCAAAAATAATGTTTGAAAAATAGTATCTCCACCATATATTCTTCGTTAACCTTATAATGCTCTCTCGCCGAGCCGGAAGAGGGTCAACATATCTGCGAAACACGGCAACGAGAGGATGAGTGCAGTTCTTGCACTTCAAGACGGTACCATCTATAGGGGCTACGGTTATGGTGCACCCACTAAGGTTGTTGGCGAGGTCGTATTCAGCACAGGGATGGTAGGTTACCCAGAGTCGCTAACTGATCCATCATACAAAGGTCAAATTCTCTGTTTTACTTATCCGTTGA
>JAPUIC010000051.1 GCA_027297425.1 Nitrososphaerota archaeon
AAGATCGATCTTGTCTCGACTCAGGGGTCAGATATCGTCGTAATTCTCTCTCCATTAGGTTTTGCGGCGTGGTTAGGTTTCCTGGTTACTTTTCTAAATTTACTACCAGCCGCCCAGCTTGACGGGGGTCACATAGTCCGTGCTACTTTAGGCAGAGCCAAGCAAAAGATCACTACTTGGATTAGCATCTTTGTTTTCGTTATTTTGGGATTCATCCCTATGGCCATCCTCGTTCTAATTTTCTCAATAAGAGCACCCGACGCACCACCATTGGATGACGTCTCCCCAATCAGCAAACGGAGGAGATTCCTCTTTATTGGATCGTTAGCCTTAGCTGTTCTCTGCGCCCCTATTCCTTTCTAGATTTCAATAGAGTTCTCGATGCATCAGGCACGACGGTAATTTTAGTTCTGGAACCATGCTTTTCTAATATCTGTTCTAAGCCATCTCCTACACCCTTTGCTATTTTGAAGCCAAGTTTTTCCCTAGAATAGTGCAGTGGTATAGTCGAAATTAGTATAAGATTGTATCTGGAGATTGCTCTAGAGAGAAAAAGCACATCCTCACGATCCCTCACGGATTCCTTTATCGATCTTTCACCTTTTAATCGCCCTTCTGCCAGTAGGCGAAGAGCTTCCGAACCTAGCCCATCTAGGCATTCGGCCACTAGACAGATCGTTCCTCCCTCTCTGATCGATTGCATCGAATTCCAGATCGCAGTCAGGGATGAATGGAGAGTCCTATCTGCACCGCGTCCGGGGCTAACCAGAAGAGCACGTGCTGGCTCATGAATTACATAACTATGCTTCTTCTTATAATCCGCCATAGCGCGCCTATGTGTGTCTATCGGATCACCCACAAATACATCCTGAATTCCAGCACCTGTGGGAAGAACTTCGACTCCTACGATTTCGTCTAATGAGTTAATCGATCCTGTCCAAATATTTTCGGGGGGTTCATCTCCGGGAGTCGGTAATTCTTTCTTAACTGCCGACTCAACCTTCTGGTCTCCACTCATTGCCACGGATAGAGACAATGGTCCACCTGAAAAACCATACACTGGGTTAAAACCTACCTCAGTTAGAAGAATAGTGCTGGCTTCCTGATTTCGACTAGAAAGATCTAAAGCTGAACTTCCAAGTGATAGCACGTGATGCCCTTTGGAGTCAAAGATCTTTTTTAGAGGCTCAAGATCATCTTGTCTGCAAAATATCTCTATCTTTCTTGACTCATCCTCCTTTTCCAGAATGAGCTGAAGTATAGACATAATGTTAGCAGTGAGTTCAGGGAGAACAAACTTAACCTCTTGATTTATACGGAGGTCGTTAATCCTTCCCAATAACTGATCGTGATCTAACGCCGTGGTACCGTTCTCTACCAACTCTCCCAGATTTTCTGTTCTTATATCCAGAGGAACATCTACATCACCATATGGGAGCCAGATCTCTGGCAAATCTCGCAGTATTCAATGGTTTTCATATATAAACATGGGACGAGTGTAAGACAATCGTGACAAAGAGTAAAGGAATAGAAAAAGATCTGGCCGCCATTTTGGTCGAATCAGGAGCGTTAACTTTCGGAAAGTTCAAGCTTTCTAGCGGTAAATTGAGTACATATTATCTCGATCTTAGGGTTCTTCCCAGTCGTCCACAAGCGTTCAATCGAGTTATAGAGGCGTACTCTGTTGCGATTAAAGGAGTCAATGGAGCCGTAGATATGATAGGTGGTGTGCCGACCTCTGGACTAACCTTTGCTACGGCGTTAGCCTACTCTCTAGCAAAGCCAATGATATACGTTCGAGATAAGAAAAAATCTTACGGCAAATCGAAGAAGATTGAAGGCGTCTTAACGCCGGGTTCCAACGTGATTCTGATTGATGATTTAGTAACATCAGGCGCCTCTATAATCTCTGCAGCAGAGGCTATTAGGGACGAAGGTGGGCTCGTAAAAGAGTGTATTGTTCTCATAGATCGAGAAGAAGGGGCTCAAAAAAATCTGCTTAGGAGTAGCATTCGCTTGCACTCCATATCCACGATTAGCACTATAGCAACCCAACTACATGAAAGTGGTCACATAGATCGGAATAAGATGAGTGCTATCCTCAGAGAGACTCAAGGATCAAATTAATTCGTTTGATCGCTCTTAATAGATCATCAGATCTTTCTCTTCCAGAAGGACGTGAAGGGTAGCGACCGCTTTGAAAACTTGCTCTTCTTTCTTAGCGCCGGTGCACACAAGTTTTCCACTGGCGAATAGCAAGATTACTGTCTTTGGTTCTACCATTCTATATATCAAACCAGGAAACTGCTCAGGTTCATACATCGAATGTGGTAACACTCTGGCTGCCTCCTCTAAATGAACACGTCCGCCAAGACTCGCCGACGCTACTATATTTTGGATGTCGATTATAGGTTCGTTGCGAACCTCAATCCCTCCTTTTCTCAGCTTCTGAACCACGGTCCTCACCGCTTTTCTAGACATATCCATGGACTTCGCCCCAGTGCAGACCATTTTTCCTGAGCTAAAGATAAGAGTTGCAGTTTTCGGAGTCTTAAGTCTAAAAACTAGCCCTGGAAATTGATCTGGATGGTACTCAACGTCAGTAAAATTTCTTGTAATTTCATTCAGATCTATTTTTTGATTAACAGTAGCTGAGGCAACAACGTTTTCAACACTAATCATCGGTTTAGTCTGAGGCAATTTTGTGTTCTGATGGGTTTGGGATATATAAATTCAATTCTAAATTGATACTTCTTCACTTTTCTTATTTGGGAATATTTCTGAAAGCACTATCAAAGCAAGTATGATCACAATGAGAATGATGTTTAAGGGTGGAGGGAAGATGCCGGTCAGGAAACCCACATATGGTACAAGACCATCAACCCGACCTAAATAGTCAGTTTCCTTTATCGGACTCGGGAGAAGTCCGGGATAATCAGGGCTGGGATTTGTCTGAGAGTTGTCGCCTTTCGTAATTATTAATTTCTGAACAGGCCCTTCGATTACCTCGTGTACTCTGTGGACTATTATGGGTAGAGAGCCTTTCTGAAAGACCATTATGTCTCCTTCTTTTATTCTATCAAATGGTACATTTTGAACGAGGATTATGTCACCAACTCTAAGTGTAGGTTCCATACTACTGCTTGAAACCACGTATAGCGGCCGATCCGTTCCCATGACGAAGGTGAATCCAAGCCAAACAAGGAGGAGTAACCCTAGAATGATAAAGAACCATGAGAAACTCTTGATGATCCGATTCATATTAATACACTATTTTGGATTTATTAGGTTTCCAGAAAATAATTCTACGATTTGTTACCTCGTTTAGTAATTCTTTCCTTTAGGAAGATACCACCTACGATTACTAACAATACCCCTGCTAATTGGGCAAGATCTAGTGTCCAAACCCCTTTTAGCTCGGTACCGCCGCTATCTATTAGATCAACCTTGTAGACCATTGGTCTATAGGTTACTTCAGCCTGGAAACCTTCCTGATCCAAAAGATCCAATTTTCGATCGAGACCGATAATATTGGAAGGGCCCCATCTCGAAGTTTGTTGATTATAGAAAGCTACAGAGATGTTTGCATACAGGCTCGCAATAACTATACTGACCAGAAGTACACTAACTAGCGTTAAATAGATAAGCCGCACTTATCTTCCAGTCAGAGGAGAAAACTCGGGGCTTAAATCTTTCTTGTATATTTGTATTAGTATATGACGACTCAGTCAAATGCCTTTTCCTTCACCCATCCGGATGAACTCTGATTCTTCATTGTCGTCAATGTAATCGTTTTCCTGAAAGAGATAAACGTTCCTAACTAAGATATTAACAATAATCGTGCCTATATGGTCGGGAGTTTATAGATCATTTCCAAGTTCCCGTCCAGCTCTCTTAGAAACGTATCAAATTTCTGTACCGGGACGATCGGCACTCCAGAGTATAGCTGTCCCTCCTCTTCCACGAGAGTTACTATAGTCGGGATCAATTCCATTCGAATGCCTTTGAAGTATTTTATTTCGATCAGCAGTTTAGATCGCTGGATCTGCTTCGACACAATGCTGCTCAGGCTAGATTTACTGGTTTTTTTCCAGTGTTTACAATCTATGATTAGAGCCAAACTATGGTTCCATGAGATGATGTCTATCTCTGCCCTTCGGCCTACCCGATGTCTTGTGACAGTTTCATACCCGTTAAGAGTAAGGATATAGCTAACAAAGTCCTCAAAGTTTTTCCATGATAAGTCCCTACTTGCATCCTGGATGCTTGCCCCTCCTTTCATCTGATCTATCGCTCTAGCTATCATCGTCTCAGCAGAGGGATTGATCATCTTGCAGAATTTCGCCATATTTTTTCGGCATGGTGGCATGCTACATTGTGACCTTTACGCAGATCGTCTGTTAAGATGGGCTCTACCGTCTCACATATCTCAGTAGAATAAGGGCATCTCGTGTGAAATCTACAACCCGAAGGTATATTCACTGAACTAGGTATATCGCCGGTTACCCCAAGCTTAATTTCGCGGAGTCTATTTTTTGGATCCGGCTGCGGTACAGCATCAATAAGTGCCTTAGTATACGGGTGCAGAGATCTCTGCAGTACTTCGTCAACTGTTCCTATCTCTACGATCTTCCCTAGATACATCACCGCTACCCGATCTGCTATATATCTGACAGTAGAGAGATCGTGAGTAATGTATAGGTAAGCTATCCTAAACTTCTTACTCAGGGAGAGCATCAGTTCTAATATTTCAGCTCTGATCGAGAGATCAAGCATTGAGACCGGTTCGTCAGCTACTATGAGCTTAGGTCGTAGAACCAGAGCTCGGGCTATAGCCACTCTTTGCTTCTGTCCCCCAGAGAGCATATGAGGGAACCGGTCCAGAAAGTCAGCTGCCGGAGTTAGCTTTACCTCATTGAGTGCAGTTTCTATCTTTTCCAATCGTTGCGCTTTATCTGGAGCCACTTTGTGAACTATCAGTGGTTCCGCTACAACGTCTGAAACCTTGAAACGTGGGTTTATAGAGGAATAAGGGTCCTGAAGGATCATTTGAGCCTGACGCCTGACTGATTCTAATCCCGTTCCGCTCAAAGCGACGCCATCGAAACTAATAATGCCAGAATCCCGAAGGATTGATCCCAACAAAAGTTTTCCCATAGTAGTCTTTCCGCACCCCGATTCTCCGACGAGTGCCAAGATCTCATTGTCCTTGATATTGAAGCTGATACCATCTACCGCTTTAACATATTTGAGTGGTCTACCCCGTAGGAAATCAGTTATCGATCTCCTGATAGGAAACCATTTAGTTACGTTCTTGACTACAGCGAGATTCTTCATCGTGTGAGCCAGTATCTCCCTAGATCATGATTCCGATCTCTTTGCGTAGAGCCAACACGCAGTCTTCTGAGTATTTTGGATAATAGTAGGTGGATCTTGACGAGAGCAGATTTCCATCACCTTATGGCATCTAGGGTGAAATCTGCAGCCTGTGGGTGGATTAGTTAGATCTGGGGGAGTACCAGGAATAAACTCCAACTTGCGCTTTCTTCCTTTAAGCCTTGGAACACTTTTTAGCAATTTGTCTGTATATGGATGCTTCGGTGAATTGTATACCTCCTCTAGAGAGCCAAACTCAACCATCCGTCCAGCATACATGATACCTACCTTATCTGCGATTTCTGAAATTAAACCTAGATCATGAGTTATCAAGATAATTGAAAGTCCCTGTTCCCTCTTTAACTTCTTAAGTAGATTTATGACCTGGGCTTGAACGATGACGTCTAAAGCAGTCGTAGGCTCATCCGCTATTACGATCTTCGGGTTTAATATTAAAGCCATGGCAATAATTACTCTTTGTTTCATTCCACCACTTAATTCATGGGGATATCGATGGAAAACGTCCTTGTTCATCCCTACACTTTTTAGAACATCAATAGATTTTGATTCTGCATCCTTCTTAGATATCTTTTGATGATAGAGCAATGGTTCTTCCAATTGATGCCCGATAGTGTAGACAGGGTTCAACGCACTCATAGCTCCTTGGAAAATCGTCGAAATTTTTCGCCATCTAACCTCCTTTCTGAACCTATTCTCATTCATAGTAGCTATGTCCTGCCCATCGATTCTGATCTTGCCTCCCGATACCCATCCATTAGGTGGGAGAAGTTTCATCAACGATAGGCCAAGTGTCGTCTTGCCGCAACCAGACTCACCTGCTATCCCGAGTGATTCTCCCTTCTCAATTTGAAAAGATACCCCGTCGACCGCCTTTACTACGTCACCTCTCGCAGTGTAGTATGTTTGAAGGTCTTCTACATCTAAGAGTGGCAATTGATCATCTCTTCATTTTGGGATTAATAATAGACTCTACAGCCGTGCCAATAAGAACGAACGCCAGACCTGTACTGGCTATCATGAACCCTGGAGGCAGGATCCACCACCACATCCCTCGTGCAGCTGCACCAAACTGGTGGGCGTCATGTAGGAGCTGTCCCCAAGTAGGCAAGGTTGGATCTCCAAGACCCAAGAAGCTTAATCCGGCCTCGGTCAATATAGCAGCAGGTACGGATAGCGCAATTGAGGCCAATGCATATGGTGCTGTTTGAGGGATAATATGCTTGAAAATTATCCGCCATCGTGAGGCACCGATCAATTCAGCTGCCTCAACATAGCCCGTATTTTTCAATTGAAGGGTCATACTTCTGCTGACCTTTGCGATCCCGACCCAACCAAAAATTACGAGATAAAAAATAACGAATATGATACTATTTCCTACTGATATGGTCAAGATTATTAGAAATGGCAAAGCAGGAAGAGCATAGACAAGATCATTTGCTCTCATCATAATCTCGTCTGTACGCTTCCCATGATACCCGCTCACCACGCCATACACTATCCCGATCCCAACGGCTAAGGTAGCTACAGATAGCCCTATCGCCAATGCAATAGGAGTACCCCAAATTACTCCGAGGAATAGATCTCTCCTTAAATCATCAGTTCCCAGGAGTCCAAAGACTTTCCCCCCTATGATCAGGACTGTACTCTCTAGTTGGTCCTCCTCGTCAAAAAGGAAGAAGGTAGCATTGAACAGGTAAGTGCCTTTTAGCACATTAGCAGTCTGAGCTTTTATCATTCCATCTTCTTTTTCTGCCAATATAGATACTTGTGGACTAACCTCATCTATGCTGATAGATCCCTCCAAGACGTTATCGAGAAACTGAGCAGTACCCAACCGTAGATTTCGATCCGTTGAAAACAACGTTCCGTTGTAGAGATATCTCGTAATTCTTGGAGGTTTCGGAGGAAGCGTTATGCTAGATAGCTCTACCTTCTCACCGTCCGGTCTTAGGACCGAGAATTCTAGGAATGGTGGATTTCCCACATAAGAGACATCATAGTCGAGCATGAAATCGTTCGGGAACCCGTCAAACTGAAAATCGAATGTATAGATGTGGCTTACAACGGATATGCCTCCAAAGTCACGCTCTTCTACCCTAGGATGATCAAAGATCAAATGTTCGGGTTGTTTGACTTCAGAGAAATAATTG
>JAPUIC010000052.1 GCA_027297425.1 Nitrososphaerota archaeon
CTGCATCCCAAGACGCAATCAGATCCTTTGGAGCCAAGATTGTCGAGTCGGGGAAGGATCTGATGGTGATGAGCGTAGGTGCACTTCTCGACGATGATCTTCATTCTAGATTATTTCAGTTGGCCCGATCAAATAAGCGGAAGATCATCATCCCTACCGGTGCGATCGCAGGCATCGACGCTCTCAAAGCTTGTTCTGGCAAAATTAGTGGGGTAAAATTAGTTACTAGAAAGCGACCAGAGGCTTTGGCTGGAGCGCCCTTCTTCGAGATAAACAAGATAGATCTAAGATCTATTATTCAAGAAACTGTGTTGTTCGACGGGTCAGCTATGGACGCAGTAAAGTTATTTCCATCAAACGTTAACGTTGCAGCGATACTCAGCTTGGCTGGTATTGGAAAGGAGCAGACTAAGGTGGTAGTGATTGCTGATCCCAGTATAAAGACAAATTCGCACGAAATAACCGTAACGGGCGAATTTGGTGAATTTAGGATTAATATGAATAATATTCCTCAC
This sequence comes from Nitrososphaerota archaeon, assembly GCA_027297425.1. Lineage (GTDB taxonomy): Archaea > Thermoproteota > Nitrososphaeria > Nitrososphaerales > JAPUIC01 > JAPUIC01. Next base: position 516 of record JAPUIC010000052.1, read on the forward strand.
CCTCAAAACCCAAGTACGAGCTATCTAGCCGTTTTGTCTGCCATCGAAGCGATTCGTCTTTATGGATCAGAAGATGAATAGTTAGTTAACGTCGGATAGTTAATACGTTCAGTAACCCTTTATTACTTCGAAAAAGTAAATGTTGTGTTAGATTGTCTCAGGATAGCGTACAAGAGAAGATCAACGAGGATAGCGTACAAGAGAAGATCAACGAAATTTTCAGGTTAAAAAAGGAGAAAAACGCCGTCATCTTATCGCATAACTATCAGATACCACACATACAGGATATTGCTGACTTTGTTGGAGATTCCTTAGGCCTTTCCCGCGCGGCGGCGAGAACTGATGCAGATGTTATCATTTTTTGCGGAGTGCACTTTATGGCCGAGACAGCTTCCATTATCTGTCCTAACAAGAAAGTCTTGATACCTGACTTGAGAGCAGGGTGTTCGCTCGCCGACACACTGACTGCTGACCAGCTGAGGGAACTTAAACAGAAGTACCCAGAAGCTGTAGTTGTTTCATATATCAATACAACTGCTGAGGTAAAAGCCGAGAGCGACTATTGTTGTACGTCAACTAACGCGGTTAAGGTCGTAAATGCTATCCCTCCTGATAAGGAAATACTATTTGTTCCGGACATGTTCCTAGGTGCTTACGTCCAATCGGTTACTGGCCGGAAGCTGCATCTCTGGCCCGGCGAATGTCATGTACATGCCGGCATTAAACCAAAAGATGTAGTTTCGATGAAAGAAAAGCATCCGAGCGCTGAGTTCCTAATTCACCCGGAATGTGGTTGTGTAAGCTCCTTTCTCTATCATGTAGGTGAGGGGGATATTCCGGAATCTGATGCTAAGATATTTTCTACAGAGGGAATGATGAACTACGCAAAGCAATCTGAATCTAAGCAATTCGTGATTGCGACAGAAAACGAGATCATTCATCGACTTAAAAAGGAGAATCCTACAAAAGAATTCTTCCCGATAAAGGAAGATGCTTTTTGTAAATATATGAAGATGATTACTCTGGATGGTATACTAAACAGCCTACGCGAGATGGTATACGAAGTGAGGGTCCCTGAGCCAGTTGCTTCTAAGGCTAAGGTTGCAATCGATCGGATGATGTCACTGGCCTGAACTGCTCGTTACCTCTAAACTCATGTCGATACTTTTCACAGAATGAGTCAAGAAGCCTAGAGAGATAACGTCTACTCCTGTGCTAGCATAGGACCGAATATTTTTTTGGTTAATTCCTCCAGAAGCTTCGATAAGTATTCTATCCCTATACTTCCTTCTTTTCAAATTTTTGATAATATCCTGTATTTGAGTAGGTGTTAGGTTGTCCAGGAGGATAATATCTGCACCTGCTACTATGGCATCAACCGCATCATTCAACGTTGATACTTCCACCTCTATCTTCTTGGTGAAACTAATCTTATCTTTCGCCTTCTTCACAGCTTCAGATACTGAGCCTATAATTGCGATATGGTTGTCTTTGATTAGAACCGAATCATCCAGTCCAATTCTATGAGTGTCGCCTCCTCCCACACTAATAGCGCGTTTATCAAAGAAGGTCAGGCCTGGGGCAGTCTTCCTCGTTCCAGCAATTCTTACAGCTGGACTTATCGATCTTGCCTCTTTTAGAATCCGATTCGTCTCAGTCGCAATACCCGACATCCTCGTCATGAGATTGAGCGCAGTTCGTTCTAGACCTAAGATTGTGGATGCTCTTCCACGCACCTTAAGGATCTTTGAATTACCTTTCACCATTTTGCCTTCTCTCACGATCGATTCAACTTGACAATCATGCATCTCAAATAGTGTAGAGGCTTCCTGAATACCTGCTATGATGCAATCTTCTTTGCAAATTATCTCACCCTCTAAACGCGTTTTAGAATCGATCAGCGCCTCGGAAGTTATGTCGTCATGCCATAGATCTTCATCCAGTATTCGCCTTAGTTTGTCTTGGATCAAAATAGAACACGATAGGGTGGGTTTACTCAGAACTACGAATGTTTTGGCAGGCTTCCGGACAACCACTTGACTCCGATTGTAGTCAAACCGTATGCAATTGTATGATTGCGTTGTTCCTTTTCGATATACCCAAGCTTACTCATCTCACTTATCCTAGAACTGATTGATTTGGGCTTTAGGCTCGTCAGGCTCTCGATTTCTTGAAGAGATAGGTTGGGACTGGGTGCTTTTCCCAGGATACTTGCTATTTTTGAGGCAACAAGTTGCAAACCTATGACTAGTTTATCACTGAGACCTCCGTCGTTATACCATACTCTGGGGCCTTCGGGAGTTAATAGAACATTGTCACTAAAGAATTCTATCATTTCTGATACGGAGTAATTCAGACTTATCTTGTAGGCCAAGTCCAATGATGGGATCTCTTTTGAGAGGAAAGAGGTAGTCGAACTCAAAACCTGTGATGGCTCTCCCTTGAAAACTACCTTAACATCCTTATAGCTAACTGTAACGCTCACAGTATTTTCGTCTGACATTACTTCAACTCGCTGACTAGCGTCTCGTCTCAGATCTACTGATTACCTCATATATAGCTTCCGTCATATCCGAAGCCAATTATCAAACACGCCCTATTTTGGAGTCAATTTCTTTCCTCAACATTGCACTGACTTTAGATCCCTCAATCCTACCTCTTACTTCCTTCATGATCTCACCCATCAAAGCCTCAAACGAACCTTCTCCTCTTTCCCGTATTAGGCTAGTACCTTCGAGAACCCTCTGAATGATTTCTTGTAACTCACTATCGCTCATAGGCTTGATACCAATGACCTTGATCGCTTCTCGAACTCCAGCAGCGTCGCCCTTCATTAGTAGTTCGAGCACTTTTGGCACGAGATCTTTAGAAATCTTCCCCTCGTCCAAGGCGTTGAATAGATCGAAGAGGATCAGGTCACTGAGCTCAGCAGAATCTTGGCCTGTTCTATTCAAGCCTATGATAGTCTCCGTTAATGTAGCCGCGACAAAACTCGGCGGACAGCTAGTCTTTTCTGTGACCTTCACGAATAGATCCAAATAATCAGAATCATAGATCTGGAGCGATAACTTGTCGCTGAGTCTATATTTTGTCTTGTACTCGCCAACCTGCTCTTCCCAACTCTTCGGAATCAGATTGCGCAACCTTTCGAGAGTTTTGGAATCGATCTGCATAGGTGGTACATCTGTCTCTGGATACATTCGAGCGGGTCCTGGCTTAGGCCTCATAAAACGTGTCTGCCCATCTTCGGTGGCTGCTCTGGTCTCTGACGGAACTCCATCTAGGGCAGATAAAATTCTCGCCTCAAGCGACTTAGCAGCCTCGCGAACCCTAGATTCTGCACCAGTGACCAATAGAAAAGCATCGTTCTTAGTAGCCGTTATGTCTAATCGGAGCTTCGTAACCTCTTCCACAGTTATCCCGTAACCAGGTAGTTCATCGGAGTGAAACACGCCTCCGAGGCCGTGAGATCTTGCTAACTCTGCAAGCTCCTTGCCGAGCCGAATGTTTTCAGCAGGTTCAAATCCAAATACTCCTGAGAAGTTATGGATCTTCAGGGCCGTAATAATACCGTGATTATCAAGCGACTTTCTGAGTATAGGACTTTTTGTTTTGGAGAGCGAGCTGGTAACGTCCATATGATCAATATCTATCGTCCCTTTAGGGATCTTTTGAAGGATTAAATCCCGAATCTTCAGTAAGCCCTTTTGCCGTTCTGTTTCGTACTCTATTACTTTCGATATCAGGCCGAGTTTTTGGATTCCCTTAATCTCGACTATTCTTCCCTCTTGGAGAGATATGTTTACGTCCTGTCTGATAGTACCTAAACCACGGGCTACCCTTTTTGTACTCCTCAACAGCCTGCCAAGCGCAAGTGCTACTCCCTCGACTTCTCTGCCTGTACACTTTATGGGCTCCAGGGCTACCTCGACCAACGGTACGCCAAGCCTGTTCAAATCGAACTCTCTTGTATTGCCTTTATCTCTAAGGAGTCTTGCGGCGTCTTCTTCTAGGCAAATAGTCTGGACTTTTACGTTTCGCTCTCCCACGCTCAAGATCCCTTCTACCCCCAGTATCGCAGTCCTTTGAAATCCAGCTGGATTCGAGCCATCTATTACCATCTTCCGCATAACGTGAATCTCATCGATCATGACCGTTTTCAATGCCAGTCCAACCAGCAGTGCAGATTCAACGGCTTCCATGTTCAGCCGATGCGGCGGTTCCTCATCGGCTTCAACTAAACATGAACCTTCGTCACCCGTATGATATACGAT
>JAPUIC010000053.1 GCA_027297425.1 Nitrososphaerota archaeon
GCTAACACTTTGCCTGCCCAACGCAAACTACAGCAGATACCCCTTCAAGATATTGCCGCTTTCGAAGCATTGGTGATAGAGCGTCGGGGCGAGTTTCTGGGAAAGCGGATAGATATCGCCTCTGATGAACTTGATGGCTCCACGACTGCAAAGATCTTGTCAAAGGTATCCGGACACAAGATTAAGTACGCCGAGGTTCCGATCGAGACGATGCGTGTGGAGAACGAGGGCTTGGGGAAAGCGTTTGATTGGCTCAATTCTGTAGGCAATAGTGCCGTTAACAGTGCATTACGGCAGGATTATCCTGAGGTAGGCTGGCACACTTTTGAAGATTGGGCGAAGGCCCAACACTGGAGCATCCTGAACTAACAACAAAAACGGTTCGAATTCGCCACGACTATTCTCGGGCTGGATCTGCAGAAGGTTCAAGAGAAGAAACTCTCGTGTAAATCAACGAGCTACATCAGCGCCAAGACAGTCCTAGAAAGAAAAGCCACAGCAATTACAGCAAATAGGATTCCGATTACTCTTTCCATAATATGAGAAGAGAATTTTCCCTGCCACTTTGCTCCGATTTGACCCCCTATCGCTGCTCCAGGAGCAGTGTACAAGACCAACCCCCAAGGGATACTTTCTAGCCCACCTTGTTGAGCCAAAGCGAATATAGCAACTATTGACCCTACTAAGACAGTAATCGCTATAATGAAGACTGAGGTTGCCGCTGATACTGCAATGGGAATCTTGCACCTCTTTACTAAATTTGGCATCACTAGCTCACCTAAACCTACGGAGATCAAACCTGTCATTGCTGCACCGACACCAGTGATTAGAAATCCTCTACGCTGATCACAAACTTTGTATTTATACACCTGACCGTTCCTGGCATGTATAACTCGTTCCACTATCGATTCCGCTTTTCTAGGGATTCGTTCTGCGGACTTTGGAAGTGTCGTCAGTTCCCTATTCCTAACGTTCCCAGCAGCTGTGATCAGTATGTAACTGGCAAGAATTGCCATCATAATTCCGTAAGCCGCGAGTAAAACGGTAATTGGAATCGATTGTGATAGTAAGGAGAATACAATAATGGTAGGTATGGATACTACCAACAATTTTTTCCCTACATTATAGTCAATCAAACGTGCGCGATGATAGCCAATCAAGCCTGATGTAAAGCCGAAGAATTCTGTGAGTAAAGCCATTCCTATAGCTTCGCCTGGAGTTAAAATCGGTAATCCAAATAGTGGAAATCCCAAAATAAGGAGAGGGGTCAACATCGCTGTTCCTCCTATACCCGTCAACATCGCAAGTGTCGCTATTCCGATACATACTGGAAGCATGAACCAAAAGACGGTTAAGTCTACCAAGAGGATGGAATTAGTGTATGGTACTAAATAACAGTTAGTAATATCACAGTATATCGTTACCTAGTTTGTGAAATGGTGTATTAGGGATTAGGTAAGAGTTGGGGTAATCCTTTCCTACGGACCAGTAATCTAGCTATGCTCTCTTTTTTGGATTGGTCTTTTCCTAATATCTACATCCAGTCTATGTATATCTTGACGGATAGACTCAAGTTCGTTATCAGAGCGTTTAAGCATATCACTGAATCTTGATATTGTGTACGCAAGTAATACAAGTATAGTGAGACCTACAGTGGCGATCAAGCCAGCACCAAGAGACGTCTGGGGCAGTAATTGTCCCAATATAGATGAAGCTCTGGGTTCAACTAGAAGAAATCCATATGAAGCTACAAGGATCACCGCTATACCAGCAACGACTATACGGTAAATGCTCTGAGAACTCATAAGGAAATTATTACATTATGTGAGTACTGGTTCGGATTTAAATAATCTTCCGACAGATATTAGACGGATTTTCCGTACCGATAGGCGCCGGTCAAACATAGTCGTTAAATATCACTTCTTGTATATGATAAGCAGAGTAGACTACATGGACGTACAGAGCAGCTTTGAGTTCAGTGAAGAGACTTATGATCTAGGAGATAGAGAGCTAGAAATCCTGAAAGCTCTGAATCAAGAGGACAGTTCTACAGTAGCATTTCAAGGTCTAAAGCGGAAACTTGGAATGCATCAAGAAAGTCTCTCGAGAGCACTTACTAGACTACATCGTGATGGACTCGTGGAGAAGACTCCTGACGGTTATAGAATTGGTAAGAAAATTGGTCTTCCATCAGGTGCAGACCGCAGTCCAGATAAGAAGATATTGCCTATAATTCAAGCTTATATTCCTCATTCAATAGATATGGATAATCTAGTATCTGACCTGAAGGGAACATGGTTTGGAGGGCTACGTTGGCTTGGACTCGCGGAAACCGACACTGAAAAAGTTCTGACGTGGATAACAGAAAACGGTGAATCGCAACTAGATCTTAGGTTTGCCCGCGATTCTATGATAATCGAAGCACAAGTTAACATATCGACGAACATAGCTGAAGCTATAACAGCTGCCCACGAAATCTATTCCCGTGTGTCAAGCCTATACACAAAGACTAAGGAAGAAAACTTGGGGAATAAGTCCTCGCTCCCATACGCGTCATAAAGTGTGACTAGGTTTCTGGTAACCTAGTCTTCAACTATTCGATATTCTATATCAAGACTGATGACAACCACTGTTGCAATCTCAAGTAAAGAAGGCGTGGTCTTAGCATCAGATAAAAGAGCGAGTAAAGGATTCTTTATTGGTTCTAAAGATGTTCAGAAGATCTATCCCTTAGACAAAAGTATCGCCGTAACTATCGCAGGCCTAGTTTCAGATGCCGAATACCTCATAAATCTAGCAAAAGCAGAAAGGAAACTTTTAGCGTTGGGGAGAGATTTCCCATTGACGGTAAGAGAAACAGCGAAACTAATAGCTAATCTTTCCTATCGGGCATTAAAAGCATATCAGCCGTATTATGCAGAGTTGCTCGTAGCTGGAGTAGATGCCGATGGTCCGCATGTATACTCATCAGATCCAAGCGGCTCCCTGATTAAGGAGGAATTTGCCTCTTCAGGCTCTGGCTCGCCATTAGCATATGGAGTTATGGAGAGTTCATATTCAAAGGAGGCTAGCCTAGAGGAGATCAAAACACTAGCAGAGAAGGCTGTTAGGGCAGCCATGGAACGTGACCCAGGTTCTGGGAATGGAGTGGTCATTGTGACGATTCCATTAAGTGGTGGCCAAACTGTGGTCTCAAAGGGGGTTAACTAGATGGCAATGGAAGGTCCGGGACCAGGCAGAAGTCCGTTTTTCTATGGTCCGGATGGTAGACTGATTCAGGTCGATGCTGCTTTAGAGGCTGTTCGAAGAGGATCACCTACCGTTGGATTGAAGACCAAAGATTATGCTATTCTTGCGAGTCAGGTCCGACCAGCAAGGCCGTTACTGACGCCTTCAGAAAAGATATTCGTTTTGGATGATCATGCCGGTGCAACTGGATCTGGATACGTCGGAGATTTGATGAACCTAATCGAAGAAGCTAGGGTGCAAGCTCAGAGACATAGGCTTGTCTACGATACGCCTATGGATATCCTATCTTTGGCAAAACATATCGGTCGATACTTCCATAGCTTCACATTGTATACCGTGAGACCTCCTGGAGCCTCTATAATATTGACTGGAGCTGATCCGCTTGGAATTCAACTCTACCAAGTAGAACCTGGTGGCACGTACTTTAGTGGACAAGCAGCTGCTGTAGGACAGGAAGCGGAAAAAGCTCTGGAAGTCATAATTCAGGGCTATAAAGAAGATATGTCCTTAGAGGAAGGGATTGAGCTTGCTAGAAAAGCAATAGGCGCGGCTGCTGGAGAGGAGATCAGCGTAGAGTACGGGATAGTGAAAAAACCGGAAGGAACGTTCGAAAAGCGTCCAGCTTCATAGCCGGATAAACAGAGTGGGCAGCAGGCCCACTCTATATTATTTTTCTAGAATAATATAATTAGTCAGTATACGTCTATATAGTACCTTTATCAATTTTGAGAGTATGATTATTATATGGAAGGCTGATTATGAAGGAAGTGATTTTCCAGCAGATCTTAAAAAATTGGGGAAGATACACAAAACTATTATGAACAAGATTGGTGGGGATATTTACGGACCCTATCTACCTCAAGATGCTTCTGTAATGTACATATTTGATGTTAAGGAGTATGAATGGCTTAACCGAGCAGGACGGTTATTCTTTGCAGAAGTCACCAAAGCAAAACTAGCCTTTGTCCCGCAAAGGTATGAGGTAGCTGTAACACCAAAGGAGTTCTTCGGTAAATAGTCAATTTTAGATCGATTACAGCAAATCTCGTTGTTCGTTAACGTAACTAATTACATAAAGTCTGGGTAGTATAGTAGACTGTGGCTTAGCCGCAGTCCGATTGGAAAGATATTGAAGGTTACAAATATCTTCAAAAGTTTGTTAAGAATCTATCAAGACCTTTCCGTTGGGGATCATGCTTGGACAAGCTTGACACTCTGAGGCCTATTAGTCTTATTTTCTGATCTCTATCTTCGAATTCGGTAAATAACTTGCGAGTCTGTTCAATAATAACATCTTTCTGATTAGATGGGTTATGCAATGAACGTTCCCTAGTGAATGTTTGGAAGTTGCTGAACCTAACTCTTATCCCAACCTTCATGAACTCTAGATCATTCATTATAACCCGCTTGTGAAGATGATCAGCTAATTCTTTCATCTTCCCAATCACAAGATTAAGATCGTCAACATCGTATTCAAAAGTGTGCTCCAAACTCAGTGATTTTCTAGTTGTTCTCTCTTTCACTTCTATCTGCTCAAGACCTTGAGCTACTCCCCAGAGCCAAACCCCTCCTTTTCCAAAGTATCTTACTAACGTTTTACCTTCTACTTTCTGTAGTTGTCCTATTGTGTCTATGCCTTTATCCTTGAGAAATAACCCTGTCTTCTTTCCGACTCCCGTAATAACTGACACTGGAAGGGGAGCAAGGAACTCCTTGACTTTGGATGGTTCAACGGCAGTTAAGCCGTCGGGTTTCTGAAATTCGGAGGCTATCTTCGCAGTTGATTTGTTTGGTGCAATCCCTATAGAACAAGTAAATCCCTCTTTCTCTAAAAGCGCTTTCTTAATCTTCGATGCAAGATCTATCGCGCCTGTATAGTTTTTTACCTGATCAGAGACATCTAGGAAGGCTTCATCAATACTCACTTGCTCAAATTTAGTCGTAAACGAACGAATTAATGTCATCACTTCAGATGAGACTCTCCCGTATAACCCAAAGTTCGGTGGATGTATGAATATAGCATCTGGGCATAGTTTATACGCTCTCGATATCGGTTGACCTGAATGGATACCATACTTTCTTGCTTCGTATGAAGGCGAGACTACTACACCTCTTCCACTACCATCTTTTGGATCGGCACCCACAATGACTGGTAGGGATCTCAGCTTCGGATTTTCTCTTATCTCAACAGAGGGGTAGAAGGAGTCAAGGTCTACATGTTGGATGATCCTTCTCGAGATCATGATTGATTATTCAACTAGCTAAATGCGTCGAGACTTCTCTGTTTTCCACCGGAGAGTTGAGTCCAATCGATCTCCATCATACCTGCCAATCTCCGAAATTCATTAACAGACTCGGGGCCAAACCCAGCAAAGTGGTTATTGAAGAAGACGAATGCGTCATCGATCGAATCAAGTGAGTCCTCAATAGAATCATACATCTCCTTGTTCTGATCAGTTCGATTCTTTTGAATTCCGTCAAATTTTGTGATAGACCTATCACCGACCATTCTTGCATAGATGAAGTCTGCAGTTATTTCCCTAGGGGTCTCTACATATTGGTTTATTGACCAGCATAGAGAGATATTATATTTATGAAGGAGTTTGTATACATCCTTTCTAAACCATGATTTGTGTCTAAATTCGATCGTATGCCTAATTTTTTCATTCATATCAGAGGAAAAAAAATTCTCTAGCAGATTCAGGCCCTTATCATATTTGAACGAAGGTGGGAGTTGAATAATTAGGGGTCCTAGCTTGTCTCCAAGCCCACTCATTGTCCCATAGAAATAGGATAAGTAGGTAGAGATGTCCTGAAACTTCAAGTCATGAGTGATTTTTTTTGGAAACTTTGCACTGAAGATAAAATCATCTGGAGTAGTCTTCTTCCAACTGGAAATCATGAACTGATTTGGTATTCTATAGAAGCTGGAATCGATTTCCACTGTGTTGAAAGCTGAAGAGTAAAAACCAAGAAAACTCTTAGCTTGGGCATCACGTGGATAAAATGGCCCTACCCAATCCTTATACGACCAACCGCTACAACCTACCCTTAATTTGGAATTTTCGGACATATTCCGTATATCCACGTGAAGTTAATAACCAGTTACGAATCGATAAGTCCGCTTATATCGTTCATCGATGGATAGGAAATTACTAACTCAAAGGTAGCAGAACTTGAAGTAGTGATTGATATGTTTTGTTTTGAAAAAGTGGACGATACGATCGGTTTAGGTATCACTTATTCATCTTTTTGAGATAAACATTCAGTGCACTGGCAGAGTCCTCTTAGGTAATCAAAGGTGTAGATACCAGTTCGATGACCATCACTCCAGACAATATTAATTGCATATCTTCCGACAGGAGATACCTCCTTTGGTCTTATATCATCTGGAATGGTTTGTCCTAGAATTTTTACACTTCCCAACAGATCTGGTTCACCCTGGCAGAGAGCACACGGACAATTCTCTCTAAGATACTTATGATAGTGCATGCTTTCGTGTCCATCAGTCCACTCTACTTTTAGCTGGTTTCCCTCATTTTTGAAGTTCTTAGGCTCAGGATCCAATATTAATTTTTTCAAAAGCCCATCTAATAATTCTATTGAATTTAGTTAATGTCTTCGTTCAATTTATTAAATGAGATTCTCAATGAATAATGGAGGTTTAGGAAGATATCTCTTCGTTCTAGGATAAAAGGGGATAAGATAGCGAGTAAGCTTAGGATCCTTCATCCTTATCCTGCTTTGACCGTGGAAACTCGGACTGAGAAGGTACTGATCATAGGAGATCTGCATATAGGGTTTGAAGAGAGGTATATCAAAGAGGGGCTCTTGATTGAGGCAAGTGTGAATAAAATAATGGCTGATCTCTTAGTTTTATTAAAAAAACACACTCCAGATAGACTGATCATGTTAGGTGACATTAAGGATAGTTTTTACAAGGTAACACCCAGTGAATGGCGGATTATTCCAGACTTCCTGGCAAGAGTGTCTAAAATGATTCGAACTGACATTGTAGTAGGTAATCATGACGGAGGGCTAAAACACCTCCTACCTAAGAATAGTGAGATTAGATTGTTCAAGTTCTTGAATCTGTATAATGTAGCGTTACTCCATGGTCATACAAAACCCGATTCATCGCTCGTAAATATGGATAAAATCATAATTGGGCATGTACATCCTACCTATTCAAAAAGAGGTTCGCCTCTATCCGGTAACCCTATGTGGATTATAGTGAAAGCGAGAAGGGATCTTATCTTTGAAGGTGCCGATGGAATAGTTGAGATCGTAGTTGTACCTAGTTTCAACAAAGAGCTATCGTTACCTAGTTATAGATCTGAAGGAAGGAAGATTATCTCTCCAATCCTTAGGAAGATACAAAACGCGCTCGAAGAAGGGTATGTTATTACGTTAGACGGGGATATAATCGGTGATGAATCATCTCTAAAGTATGTAATATGACAGCTTTATGATCTATTCGAAAGTCTTTATGATATTGTAGAAGTTATCTCTCTCTGCTACCGGCCGTCCTATCTTCTTGACAGCTTCTACTAATTTCTGAACCCTAAGGTTTCCGACCTGCTTTCCCGTTGCAGGAATAACCTCTTCTTCAAATATTGTCCCTCCCCAGTCATTCGCGCCATAATTTAGTGCTAATTGGGCCATTGGAATCCCGACGGTAAGCCATGATGACTGAATATTTCTAATCATACCTTGGAATGTTATTCTTGCTACAGCAACTACTTTCAGAAGATCTGCCCCTCCGGCAGTATATCTTACTTTTCCTTCTTTTTCTAACCTAGTATTTCCTGGCTCAAAATTCCAGCCTATAAAAGCCATGAAACCGCCAGTCTTCTTTTGAAGATCTAAAACAGTCATTAGATGTTTTGCCCTGTCCTCTGGCGTCTCAACGTGTCCATACATCATAGTGACAGATGTAGGAATACTAAGCTTGTGGGCTTCTTCCATCACTCTAAGGTATCCTTCTGAATTCGATAGGGTCCTACCGAGTTTCTTTCGAACGCTGTCTACCAAAATTTCACCCCCAGCTCCAGGAACAGATGATAGTCCAGCTGCTTTCAATCGCATCAGGACTTCCTTGATGCTCATTCTCTCTTTTCTGGCTATAAATTCTATCTCAGAAGTACTCAATCCATGGATGGCCAAATTTTTAGTCCGATTCTTAACCCCTCGGAAGACGGATTCATAATATTCTATTCCAAAGTTGGGATTAACTCCACCTTGGATCAATACCTGGCGTGTGTTATACATCTTCCAAGCACGATAAGCCCTTTCAACTACCTCTTCTGGACTTAATGCATACGCGTCTTGATCTCCCTCATTCCTATAAAACGCACAAAAATTACATTTAACCACACATACATTCGTATAATTTAATATCTGATTAGTTACGAAAGTTACAGTATCCCCTACGACCCTCCGACGAATCTTATCAGCTACGCTTCCGATGAGATCTGAATGAGAAGATTTCATCAGGAGCTCGACTTCCCTAAGGCTAAGATTATCCCCATCGAGTGCCTTTTCCAAGACTGAGGTAATGTCTAGTCCTTCGATTACATGCTTAAGCATAGAAGGTTGTGAGGTCCTCATTACCACTGACCAATGGTAAAGAAAATATATCACTAATATTAACTTTCCAACAACAAATGACTCGGCTCGAGACACTTATCGAAGACTCCAGTGCGGCTAAAGCACTGGAGAAGGCACTGAACCATGAAAGATTGAACCATCAAGATGGTCTAGATATCATGAAAAGTGATGACTTGCATCTCATCGGAACAGTGGCGGACGAAATAAGAGAAAAAGATTGTAGTAACAAAGTAAGCTTTGTTCAGAGCTACAATATGAATTATACGAATTATTGTGTAGCCCGATGTTCCATATGTGCATTCTATAGGCCATATAAGAAAGGGGTTAGTTCTCCAGACGGGTATACGCTTACCTTGCAAGAGGCACTTGATCAAGTTAAGGATGGTGTATCTCTTGGAGCCACCGAAATACACATTGTCGGTGGATTTAACCCGGAATTACCGGTTGAATATTATGAGAATTTGTTTAGGGGAATAAAAGAACGTTGGCCGCAGGTTACGATTAAGGCTCTTACTCTAGCAGAAGTTAGTTTTATCGCTAAAATAACAAGAAATAGTATAGAGGAATTATTTACTAGGTTGAAACGGGCTGGTCTAGACGCTCATACTGGTGGAGGAGCAGAGATCTTTGATCCCACTATCAGAAACATTATCAGCACTCCACCCAAGTGTAATTCTTCTGAATGGTTGCATACAGCCGAAGTTGCACATAAACTAGGTATACCAGGAAACTCCACGATGCTCTATGGTCATGTAGAAGGACCTGAACATATCGTGGATCATATGCTCAGGTTGAGAGACTCGCAAGATAAATCTCCTGGGTTCCTCTGCTTCATACCACTAAAATTTAGTCCAGGCAATACAGAACTTCTCAAATCCGGAAAAGTCACTGGAGAATCATCATCTATGCTAGATCTGAAGGTTATTGCTACAGCTAGACTCCTATTGTCAAACTCTATCAATAATATTTCGATATATTGGGTAGCCCTGGGAACAGAGTTAGCTCAAGTGGCGCTAGGATATGGTGGTAATGATCTCGTCGGGACTGCATTTAGTGAGAAGGTATATGGCGCCACCGGTAGAAACGAAGTGGTAACAATAGAAAGGATGGCACACCTAGTAAGGGAAGTAGGGAGAATTCCGGTTGAAAGAGACACCTTTTACAAGGAACTTCGCTTGCTATAGAGGAATTGGTTATTGCTCAGATTAGGCAGAATATCATTTCTCATCTCTGATCCAGTTTATTACCATTTTGAGAATGAAGATCATGATGGGATAAAGATAATCTCATCTACGCCGAAGCAACTTCTGAGAATGCTCCTTCAAGGAGAGATAGATATCGCTCCGGTTGCATCTTCAAATCTCCTATCTCCTGAAAATAGGTTGGTCAAGCTGCCCGTAATGTCTATTCACAGTAAGGGTCCAATAATGAGTGCGATCGTTGTTTCAGATAAATATTCTAAACTTCGTAGTGATGCGAGGATCGCGTTGACTGCTGATACCTCAGCAAGTAGCCTGATGTTGAAGAGGATCCTTCAGTTTAGCAATGTTAACGCAACACTGGTAGATGCTAGTGAGACTTCTGCGCTGACCCTTCTCCAAGCTGAAGAGTTTGCCTTAGTGATTGGGGATGATGCATTACGTGCTAGGCTAGGAAATCACAACATTGTACTTGATATCGGTGAAGAATGGTGGAAGCTCACCGGTACGCCTGCCGTATTCGCGGTAACAGCGGCCGTTGAAGAGAATTACAATAGCTCTAGAGAGGAATTCGCCGTGGTTGAAAAAAGGTTGAGAAAGATCGTGTTAGAGATGAATGGCTTGAACGAGGTGGCAGAAAGCTCCTCAAGGAAATCTGGCCTTCCATTAGATCTTATCTTGGAGTATTTTAGGAACCTTAGATTCAACTATGACCGTTCAGTGGATCAGGGTTTAAGACGGTTAAGTGGCATTATAGATCGACCTTAAACAGTCTCAAATTCTACTGGTTTGATCAAACCCATTCCTGACGCCTTGCTATAGAGAGTATTGAGACCGTCGATCCCAGTGCTTCCCATATCTAAGGTCAGATCGTTAACGTACATCAGAACGAATTTTTCTACGAGTTCTTTGGGAGTACCCCTCGCATATTTCATCGCAAATTTTAGAGCATCTTCCTTTCTATTCAAAGAGTACTGAATAGACTCTCTTAGTAAGTCACGAAATTTCATCCCAAACTCCTTCCCCAGATCTTTCCTCACAACATCCAAACCCAAAGGCAAAGGTAGGTTAGTTTCTCCATCCCACCACGCTCCGAGATCAAGAGAGTTGAAGAGGCCAAGACTACTGTAAGTTAGCTGACCTTCGTGAATGATTAATCCAGCATCAACCTCACTGTCTGAGACAGCCCTAGGAATATCGTCGAACCTCATTTCGACCGTCGCTACATTACCTAAGGCCATACGTAGTAGCAGAGAAGCAGTCGTGTATCTCCCAGGAATTGCTATAGTGCAATCTTTCAACTTTTCAAGATCTAATTTATTACGTGTAACAACAATCGGTCCATAACCTTTTCCCAGACTACCTCCAACGTTCATTAGATAATATTTATCCGCAACATCAGAGTAGGCATGAGCGGAGATAGCAGTGACCTCCAGTTCTGACTTCATAGCCTTGACGTTCAGAGTTTCTATGTCTTCGGTGACGTGAACTAATTCATATCCAGGAAGCCCTAGCTTACCAGAAATCATAGCATAGTACATGAAAGCATCATCCGGATCCGGACTACGTCCTATTCTAATTCTCATTGCAAGAGTGTCTACTTTGGGATCTATTAGAGTTTCTACTTTTTTGTAGAGCTTTGAGTATATTATTACGGAGTGAAGACTATCTTGGGCCAAGTTGGCCATCCCTCTTTTTGGGAGGGTTCGGAACCTACTTTGAGGTTGATTCCTCTCAGGATTGAATCTCTCGGTGCGACTATCCTACCCATCAACCTACACCCTTCATCAAGCTCTATCAAACCGAGGAAATATGGGGCATATTTCTCATACTCTCTCGCAGGAGTGAAGATCTCCGTAAAGGTAAGTAGTTTCCCTTTCCCAGTCAACTTTATCGGCTTTAGTTCTCTAGAGTTACATCTGATACATGTTGGCTTGGTAGGTATCATTACGTGCCCATTTCTACAACGTACTCCTAATAAGATTCCCTCATCTAGAGATTTGTAAAAAGCTTCTATTCCTATGAAATCTTCAGGCATCTTAGTGTCTCCTGAATATATGACTAACTACATTGACGCCTGCTCCGCCCATAGCATGAGTCAGTCCTATCTGGGGGCTCTGAATTTGTCGTTTACCTG
Organism: Nitrososphaerota archaeon; assembly: GCA_027297425.1. Classification (GTDB taxonomy): domain Archaea; phylum Thermoproteota; class Nitrososphaeria; order Nitrososphaerales; family JAPUIC01; genus JAPUIC01. The sequence continues at coordinate 12,196 of JAPUIC010000053.1, forward strand.
CCTGATCTGTTAGTTGTAAGTATGCCTCATAAACCTGAGCTGCACCACTTGCGCCCACTGGATGACCTTTTCCTTTTAACCCGCCACTAGTATTTACAGGGAGTTTACCATCTCGTTCAAAAGCTCCCTGATCGACCATTGCCCCACCTTCTCCTTTTTTACAGAACCCGAGATCTTCATATGCAATAATTTCGTTAATCGTAAATGCATCATGGACCTCTGCGAAGTCTAAGTCTTTCGGTTCCACTTTTGCTGTAGAGTATGCTCCTTCCGAGGCCTTCTTAGTTGAAAAGAAACTCGTCAGGCTTTCTCTTTCCATTATTATTTCGGCATCAGAGCCTTCTCCTGTACCAATGATCTCCACAAAGTTATCTGTATATCTTCTCGCAATTTCTGGCTTGCAAATTATTACACAGCTTGCTCCATCAGTTATGGCTGAGCAGTCGTAGAGTTTCAGCGGGTCAGCCACTATTCTGGAGGACATGACTTCCTCAATAGTGATTTCCTTTCGAAATTGTGCCTTTGGATTATCCACCGCATTACGATGGTTCTTGACAGCGACCTTTGCCATTTGCTCCTCAGTAGTTCCATAAAGGCGCATATGCTCACGGGCTATTAGTGCACACAAACCTGGTAAAGTAGCTCCTTGCCACTGCTCAAAGGGGAAGTCTGCAGCCATCGATATTATCTCTATAGCTTCTCCTACACTTCTATGAGTCATCTTCTCAGCACCTCCAATCATGATAGTATCGTACATGCCACCAAGAATCCCAAAAATCGCGTGTCGAAGGGCTGTTGCGGATGATGAGGAGACACTTTCCACGCGGACCGTGGGTTTTTTCTGAAGACCTATTGATGCAGCGAAGCCTGGTGAAATATTTGCTTGGTGTTCAAGTGATTCGTAAGCTTGTCCTACGTATACTGAATCTATATCTTTTTGCGGATCCAAATTTGGACATCTATCAAAAGCCTCGTACGCAGCTTCTGCGAATAGTTCTCTCGCGTATAAGCCATCCCGTTTACCATATTTGGAGGATCCAGCAGAGATTATACAGGCAAGTGGTTTAGTCCTTCCTGTTTTCATAATAGCTTTTCCCGGTTATTAGGATATTTATCAATATCTTGAGCTATGATATCGGGAGATTTAATCTGTCTCATTTTCAAGTTCAAGTAGCTCTTCGGTGAAGCCCCATTTTCGAGCCAAGTCGTCAGAGTCTTTTTCTCTTTGCTGAGAGGACTCTGGTTTTACATGTTCATTTAACCAAGCATGAGCTATCTCGTGAGCAATTATAGCTTTGACAGCGAGATCTGATAAGTTGTTGAGGATGTCTAGATAAAAAGTGATTTTTTGGCGACTCCTAATCTCATCCCATTCGTTCCCTTCATCATTTCTTATGGTCACATCGAATGAACTATGTGTTGTCAAGGCAGCAAGCGTCTCTGTCGGAGAGAGGTCCGATAGCTGAATTGATTCTAGCGAGGAAATATCTAATCCGTCTGGAGGCATATTATCTAGAGTCTGGAGGATCAGATTCTTTAACCTATTATCGTGAATCTTGAAGTCAATCCCTCTAAGAAACTCTTGGGAACTCAATGTACTTCTCTAAGCGGAATATAATTATTTTTTCTCTTTAACTTTCCTGCGATAGCTCACGAA
>JAPUIC010000054.1 GCA_027297425.1 Nitrososphaerota archaeon
TGTTTGTCGCGATTACGTCCATATCTATCGTAAAATCATTGATCTTGTAACATCCTAGCAAGAGTCTCATCGTCGATTGAAATGAAGACATCTCTTGGAATAACGGTGTGCCGATATCCATGATTGCCCGGTTCTTGAAGCCTAGGATCTTCCCTTCCTTGCTCACTGCTACTTCCATGTCATGAACCTGATCTCGGCCATGCTGTGAACAGGTTATAGACTCGTGTCGAGTCTCGAGCCACTTGATCGGACGGCCTAACTTCATCGATGCATGTGAACAGACGATTAGTTCCACAGGAGACCCACTCTTGACTCCAAAACCTCCACCTACGTCTGGTGAGATAATCCTGACCTTTTCCTCATCGAGTCTTAGAGCAGGAACTAACCTCTCTTTGGTCCTGTTAGGGCCCTGGCTTGTAACCCATGCAGTAAGTTTCTCATTTTTTGGATCCCAATCGGCAAGAACAACTCTACCCTCCATTGGTGCGCCAGAAGCACGACCTATTCCTATCTTGATATTCATAACTTTGTAAGCATCTGTGAAGGCTTTCTCAACATCGCCTCCCTTCATACTCTGTCTCGTGAAGAGGTTATCTTCCCAGTCATCATAGAGTAGGTTACTCGTGTCAGACAGGGATTTCTCAGGGCTTACTATGGGCGTTAGGGGTTCATAATCGACCTTCACCAACTCGGCACCATCTTCAGCCAGATACTTGTCATCGGCAAAAACTGCAGCTACAGGTTCTCCGACACATCTGACTTTGCCTACAGATAAAGCATAACGTGTGAACTTTTTCGCGCCAGGTCTGGTGAGAATTGGAGGAAGATTATCTACCAGATCGGCACCGGTCAGGACCAACCTGACTCCTGGACTGTTAGAGGCTTCGGTTGTATCTATAGCCTTTATCAGTGCATGTGGGTACGGACTCCTAACAAAAGTCGCATGAAGAAGTCCGGGACGAGTTATATCATCGACATAGTTTCCTCTACCTGTCATGAACTTAACATCCTCCTTGTTTTTCATCAACATGGACTTCAAAAGTCATCATGTCTGTATTTATACATTGAGAGCGCCAAAATATCTAAAAATCTGCCTTGGATTCAGAAGAAATGAGCGAGATAGATCGAGTGATTTAGTTAATCAGTCGGTTCCCTAAATCCACGACACATTAATAAGCAAAACTTTTGGTCTAATTCTAATGGCGCAGAATTTAAAGCTGGCATCTGGGGTATATGACCTAACCGTCCCGTTGATCGATGGCTTAGTCAAGATCGATGGCTATGATCTGAACGTACTCAGTGACTTTCAAACTGTCGATGATATCTTCCGGGCAATGCTATCTAATGCTGAATTTGATGCCTGTGAACTCTCGCTATCTTCCTATACAGTATCTAGGGATCAAGGCGACGACCGCTTTATCGCAATTCCGGTTTTTTGTAATCGCCACTTCGTCTTCAAGAATATTATGACCAGATCTGACTCTGGGATCAAATCTCCTAAAGATCTTGCCGGTCGATCTCTTTGCGGGACAGAATACCAGAATACGAGATGGGTCTGGGCAAGAGGGATTATCGATGAATTTTATGGTGTAAAGCCATCCCAGATCAAATGGGTGACCGAGAAGCCAGAAAGAGTTCCGATTAATCTCCCCCCAGAGATCAAGACCGAGAAACTACCTCCTGGGATGACTACACTCCAGGCGTTAGAAAATGGTACTGTAGACGCCGCTTTCTCATTCTTCAAACCAAGGGAAGGAAATATCGTCTGTCTCTTCGATAACACTAAGCAAGAAGATATCGGATATTACCAGAAGACTGGTATGTTCCCAGCGATGCATACTATTGTGATAAAGAGAGAACTTGTTGACCGAGACCCTTCATTGCCTTCTAAACTAATGGCGGCATATCAAAAAGCCAAGGAATTGAACTCAGCGCGTATACAGACCTTCATCCGACAGGGAGGGTCTAGTGTGGTTTGGCTCAATGAGGCTACCAAAGAACAGTCGCGGTTGATGGGTGATGATCCATTTGCTTACGGACTAAAGGCAAACGAAAAATGGCTAAATAAGTTCTTGAGCTATCTTGTAACAGAGGGACTTATCTCGAAGAAGCCTGAACTTTCATCGATGTTTGCTTCTAGCTTGCTGGAGACTTAATCGTTCAGTTACCTAGAGCGAAGATCCTAGTGTTAAACTCTATTATCATCTCTCCCGTTAAGAATCTATTCTAGAAGACTACGATTACAGAGAGATTTGATATAGATTGGTACAGAATGGAAGCGTAGCAGAATCAAGCGGACTGCCATGGCGTACCGTAATGACTGTGAGCATGGGGGCATTCATTACCGGCGCTTCTCTGATGTTCATCGTACTTGCCCTGCCAGCTATGGCGGTCGAATTTGAATCCCCGATTTTCGTAATTGTATGGGTTCTGATAGCCTACTCTTTGATGACGACTGCTTTCGCTGTACCGATGGGAAAACTTGGTGACATATTTGGAAGAAGAACACTCTTTATCACAGGGTTTGCCATATTTGCTCTAGGCTCCCTTATTTCATATTTTGCTCCCACCGCCGAATTCTTGTTGGGCTCCAGGTTACTCCAGGGAATAGGGGCTTCTATGACCGTAGGTCTAGGTCAGGCGTTGGTCGTACAGCACTCAGCGGCTAGCAAGCGTGGGCGCTCTCTCGGGATCGCTTCCTCCGGTTGGGGGATAGGTGCTTTAGCAGGACCCGTGATTGGAGGTGTAGTATTACAGCTGGGATTCGGTTGGAGGCCATTATTCTTGATAATGGCTGTCCTTGGTGTTGCTATCGCTCTTATTTCCATAGCTACAATACCGCGAGTAGATCCCCCTAAACGGGAAGGACATTATGATTGGAAAGGAGCTGCGCTCTTTGCTCTATCTCTAACCACTTTACTCATAGGATTGACTGTAGGAATTGGCCGTGCCGTCGGCAACTCCCTCATGATCCCGATGCTCATTACTTCCGCAGTTGCTTTCACTCTCTTCCTCTTCATAGAATTGAAGATCGAGAACCCAATGTTTGATCTCCGTCTCTTAAAGCGCAACCTCTACGGGGCAGCGATCGGACTGGGGTTTTTAGATACATTTACCTCCCACTACCTCCCTCTAATACTGACATTCTACCTCCAGGGCTTGAGAGGTTTTGACCCATTAGTTACTGCTAGTGTATTAGTGGTCGGTCCACTAGCTGCCCTTTTTGATCCAGTCGGAGGATTGATAGCCGACAAGGTAGGTCCATCTATTCCGATAACAGCGGGGCTCAGCATGAAGCTGTTTGGATTTATCCTCCTAATTCAAGCAGGAAGCGAAGTAACTATTTTGTATCTGATCGTAATAATGGCATTCATTGGGCTCGGTGCTGCACTAACCTGGACGCCAATAACGACTATGGGGTTAGGTTCCATCCCAAAGAGAAATCTCGGTGCAGGAGCGGGGCTCGTCTACTCATCTAGAATAGTGGGGAGTATGGTCAGCCAAGCTGCTGCAATTCTCATCCTAGCTGCTGTCATCGGTAATCTTGTAGATATTGGAGAGATCTTCACTCGCTCCGCAGAAGTTATAGCTAGTGATCAGGCATTAGTCTTCTCAGGGATATCTACACTCTATCAGATCACGATAATTCTTACAATTATCACGCTGATATTTGCTGTCATTACCATTCCCAAATCGAGAAGGATGTTGGCTAGAGATAAAGCGGAGATAAGCCAAGAGTCTGCTCAACAATCATCCTAATAATCTTAGGATACATGTCAGTGCGTGAAGGAAGACGCACTATAATATTTCTGTAAGTTAGGATGATCTAATAGGTTCGATCAATGACCGTACTTGTGAGCATCAGCGTCGAAGGTCCCCTTGCAACCTGCTGAACAAAAATAGAAGGTCTTTCCCTCATGTTCTGAAGTGAG
>JAPUIC010000055.1 GCA_027297425.1 Nitrososphaerota archaeon
ATATCTACACATCACAGAAATAAAAGAAGAACAAAAAGATACTGGACGGTTTAGGCATAGTGCGGAGAGGTGCCCTAGATGTGGAAAGGGTCCTATGATCTTAGACTCATCCGGTGGTGAGTTGTCTTGCAGTAATTGTGGTTTCGTTCAGCAAGAGAAGATTGAGGAGATAGGTCCAGAGTGGCGAGCTTTTTCGAAGGAAGAGAAGGACGATCGTGCTAGAACGGGTATCCCAGCTTCACTAGCAATGCATGATATGGGCCTTGCTACCGTTATTGGTGTAATGGATAGGGACGCTGCCGGGAAGTCGCTCCCTGCCTCTATGAAGGCTACTATTGAGAGACTTCGTACGTGGGATGGCAGAAGTCAGGTTCATGAACCGGTAGATAGAAACCTACGACAAGCGTTCAGTGAGCTGGATAGACTAGCTGACAAGTTGAGTGTAAGTGACGCTGTTATTGAAAAATCGGCATATATCTATAGGAAAGCGTTGGAACGGGGCTTGGTTAGAGGACGTTCAATATCTGCTCTAATTGCCGCTTCTCTCTATGCTGCTTGCAGAGATACTCAGACTCCACGTACTCTGAAAGATGTCAGTGCAATCAGTAATGTTAGGAAGAAAGATATCGCACGCTGTTATCGGCTTCTTCTTAGAGAGATGGAGCTTAAAATGCCTGTGGTAGATCCTTCCAGATGTGTTTCGAGAATTGCAAGCAAGTCTGGACTTTCAGAGAGGACAAAGAGAAAAGCACATGCTATACTGAAGAAGGCAGAGGAGACAAGAACCTCCGCCGGTAAAGACCCAATGGGCCTAGCGGCTGCTGCTCTATATGTCGCCTGTGTAGCTGAGGGTGAGAGTAAAACCCAGAAAGATGTTGCGGAGGCAGCCGGTGTAACCGAAGTTACTATTAGAAATCGGTATAAGGGTCTTAAACTAGCATTAAAGATGTAACCGCGATTATTAGCGGTCCTGAGTTGCATACTATGAACAATACGACTGTAAAGGAGGACGTAATGGCTGTCCTATACGGATTATTCGAGTCCATTAAGAGTAAGGAACTTTCTTTCATGCGGGATGTGCGCGATTCAGATAGTTATACTCGATTTGGAGATCTTCTACCGCATTCGCGACAAAATTGGGAGGATTCCTGTACTCACGACGAGGCAAGATTTGCCTCAATAGCTGACTATTCATACTCTATTGAGGATGAGCAGGTAGTGATTATTGACAATACAGCACTAGTTACATTCTATCTTAACTATTCCGGATTAACACTTAGCGGATCCACGTTCCAGGGCAGGCACATCAAGAGACGATGTAGAGCATCCGTCGTCCTTAAGCGGAGTAACGAACGCTGGTTCATAATACATGAACACTATTCGGAATTAGCAGATCAATAATTTTATTTTTCTTACTTTACTTCTTCTTGTTGGCTCGATGAGCAATCAGAGCAGCAATTGCTCCCGCTCCAGCTCCGTTGTCTATATTGACTACCGCTAGGCCTAAGCTACATGATTGCAACATGCTCATAAGTGCGCCAAGGCCTTTCTCTCCGAACCCGTATCCCTGAGAAGTTGGAACCCCGATAACTGGTGGCTCAACGAGTCCTGCAACCAGAGATGGAAGCGCACCCTCCATTCCAGCGACTACAATAATAACATCACATTCTTTTTCAGTTAGTTTTTTGAGCTCTGGAAATATACGATGAACTCCCGCAACACCGACATCATGATAAGCTATTACTTTACATCCCATCTCTTCAGCCACAATAATCGCCTCTTCCGCAACAGACCTGTCTGAGGTACCTGCTGTAAGTACCCCTACGATTCCAGAACTTTTCGCAGGTCTGACGCCTTTCTTTCTTAATACTAGTGTTCCGCCCTCACTAGCCTTACGGATGCTATATTTTTTAGAAAAAAGCGAATCTATGGATCTTGTTTGATCTTGACTCGATCTGGTGACTATTACCTTACCGTTAGACTCTAACATCCCTGCTATAATTTTCAAAAGACTATCTTTGGATTTACCCTGAGCAAAAATAATTTCAGGAATTCCTCTCCTACGTTCACGATTTAGGTCTAATGAGGCTAGATCTTCAATCTTCTGAATATAGTCTAGCCGTAACAACTTTTCCGCTTCAGGGATTGACACTTTTTGAGTTGCAACTTTCTCGAGTAACTCCGACAGCTTCATGAGTTACCCTGTTAGATGAAGACTAATATTAGCTTTAAAATTTTGTCAAGAATTCCAGGAGAATAGGATTAAACTTATACACATTATAGTATCTATAGTTCCGAGAACTTGAAGAAAGAAACGTTAGTCATAGATTGCAGTGTCTCCGGCATATCGGGTGACATGCTTGTCGGGGGCCTAATTGACCTCGGCGCTGACCATAAAAGGGTTAGAGAGGCCATGGTGTCAACCTCTGAGTTTTCTCCATCGAGGGCAACTATTGACATTCAAATTTCTAAAGCTCGCAGACTTGGATTAGTTGGAACCAGGGTAGAGGTGAACTGTGAGGGTGAGCACCTTGGCATTGCTGGGAAAGATCTTATCCTAGGCATGAAAAAATGTGTGAAAAACTTGCGTCTAGGGAAGCTTTATGAAGCGTTTGCTATAGCTGCTACTCAGCGGATCATCAAGGCAGAGGCAATATTACATGGCTCCACCGCCGATCGTGTACACCTACATGAAGCAGGTTCACTAGACACGATGGCTGACATAGTAGGCGTTGCAGTGGCGTTAGAAGATCTATCTATCTTGACGAATTGTGAAATTATTACTACGACTATCGCTGTTGGCGGCGGTAAGGTCAAATTTTCTCATGGAGTGAACCCTTCTCCCTCACCAGCTACCGTTGAAATTCTCAAAGGGAGTGGACTTACGATCACCGGTGGCCCTACAGATTCTGAACTCGCTACTCCTACAGGTGTTGCTATGCTGACTCAGTTAGCCTCAAACTCTATTGAGTTTTATCCCACGATGGAAATTACTGGTCAAGGATATGGTGCAGGCAGAAAAGACTTCTCAACTTTCCCTAACTTACTTAGATTAGTGCGTGGCCTTGGAACGAAAAGTACTGACGTCGATACGATATATCTGCTTGAAACGAATGTAGATGATGTTCCAGGAGAGATTATAGGTGCAGCGATGGAGCGCCTTTTTGAGCACGGGGCAAAGGACGTTTCAGTGATCCCAGCATATATGAAGAAGAACCGACCTGGGAATATCATTCGGGTTGTGTGTGAAAAGAACAAAGTCGACGATCTGTCTACTATCTTGATTAGAGATGTGGGTAGTTTTGGAGTACGTGTTCAAATATGCGACCGTCATATTGTTCCGCGCTATATTAAGCAAATTTCTGTAGATATCGGACGTTCTAAAGCACGGGTTAAAGTCAAGATCGCGTTAGATCCATGGGGCCGCGTTTTGAGGATTAAGCCAGAATATGAAGATATGATGAAAATATCGCGTGAGTATAATATTTCTCTTGACGAAATTTCCAAAAAGACCATTGCTATAGCCTCTAAGATGGTTAATACAAAAGATATTAAGAATATGAGCACGTAGTCGTATTAGTAGGATGAATCTTACAGGTAAGATTACTTACATTATGAATAGATTTAAGAACAATCTACCTTTCGGCTGATATCCCTTATGATATTAACCATCGAAGACTTAGATCTAGCTCATAAGACTGTCTTTGTACGCGTTGATATCAATACCCCAGTAAATCCAGAAGATGGCTCCCTTTTAGAACAGAGTCGTATTTTGGAAGCGTCAGAGACCATAAATTCTCTTAGTTCTTCAAAGGTAGTGGTAGGCTCGCATCAAGGGCGGGTTGGGCGATATGACTACATCTCGCTAGAACAGCATGCCAAATCACTAAATGATCTGATAGACAGACCTGTAAAATTTGTACCAGACATACATAACTCGGCGGCGAAGAATGCAATTACTAGGTTGAAAGACGGTGAAGTCTTAGTTCTTGAGAACCTGAGGTTTGACGAGGACGAATCTAAAGATTTTGAACCCAAAGAAGCTTCTGAAACGAAAATGGTTCAAAATATTTACCATCTTTTTGATGCTTGTGTACTAGATGCCTTCGCTACTTCACATCGGTCAAGTCCTTCGATTGTAGGCTTCTCGTTTCTGCTCCCTAGTTGCTCGGGCAGGATAGTCATGAGAGAGGTACAGGCCATGGATAGGATGTTAAAGGAATCAGATGGTCGGTTCACCACTATTCTTGGAGGTTCAAAAATACGTGATAGGCTCTCTGCCTTAGAGTCTCTAATTGAAATAAAGAGAACCAATCGAGTTCTCCTTACAGGTATGATCGGAATTCTCTTCCTTATTGCCAGGAATCAGATCAAGTATTCTTTGGAGATAGATGACGAAGAAAAATACTTGATAAAGGCAAAATTTTTGCTTGAAACTTACCCTAATATCTTCGAAATTCCTGTTGATGTAGCGATTGAATCCAGGGGAAAACGGTTGGAACTTCCGGTTGCTGAGTTAACCCCAGAACATAAGATATTAGATATTGGAGCGCGAACTTGTGAAATCTATACTCAAATTATTAATGCCTCAGGAGCTATTCTCATGAGCGGTCCTCCAGGCTTATTTGAGAACGAAAACTTTGAGGATGGTACTCATGCATTATTGACGGCACTAGCATCTACTTCAGGAACTACGATGATAAGTGGGGGACATCTTTCAGCGGCCCTCGAAAAATTGGGGATTAAGGACAAGATCGATCATCTTAGCACCGCGGGCGGTGCTTTAGTGCTGTACTTATCAGGCGCAGAATTGCCATTGATTAAAGCACTTGAGAAGTCAGCAGAGAAATCGATAACTTAATAGTGAAATAGAGTCAAATTTTATATCTTCAAGTAAGAAGGGGTTTGCTATGACAGTAAAGATTGGAATAAACGGTTTTGGACGTATTGGAAAAGGATTTTTTAGAGCTTCGAAGAAAGATAATGAATTCAGCACAAATTTTGAAGTAATCGCATTAAATGATCTAACCGATACAAAGACACTGGCGTATCTGCTAAAATACGACTCTATCTTCGGACAGTTCCCTGGAGACGTACGGACTAATGGGGATTCATTGGTCGTAGACGGTAGGGAGATCAAGGTCCTCCGCGAAAGAGATCCGGCTAATATTCCCTGGAAAGACCTTGGTGTTGACTTGGTATTAGAATCAACAGGTTTCTTTACTGATAAAGCGAGTGCATCTAAACACCTACAGGCAGGCGCTAAAAAAGTAATAATTAGTGCACCTTCTAAAGATCCAGACTTCACCGTAGTTATGGGTGTGAACGATTCTTTGTATGATCCTTCGAATCATAATGTCATCTCTATGGCGTCTTGTACTACGAACTGTTTGGCACCAGTTGTTAAGCTTCTAAACGAAAAATTCGGAATAGAAAGTGGGTTCATGACCACTATTCATGCATATACAAACGATCAAAAAATATTGGACAATCCTCACAAAGACCTGAGGAGAGGTCGTGCAGCTGCGCTCTCAATCATACCTACTACCACCGGTGCTTGTG
>JAPUIC010000056.1 GCA_027297425.1 Nitrososphaerota archaeon
TGGGTGCCGGCTGGCAGGCAGGCTTCCAGCTGAGGTCTCATGCTCTAATTCGGAATTTGAGGCGGATCAATGTCTATAGCCCCACGAAAGAGAAGAGGGAAAGGTTTGCGAAAAAGATGAGGGCGGAGATAGGAATCAATGTAGTTGCGGTAGATTCTCCCAATAAGGCAAAGGAGGGTGCTGATATACTGTTAGCTGCTACCAATGCTGTACCGAACCTCATATTTCCTGAGGATCTGCGTCCCGGAATGCACGTAAGCTCGATCAAGATAGGTGAACTCGATGATAGATGTTATCCAAAGTTCGATATCAGAGTCGTAAATAACTCCAAGCACTTTACTACATTCGAAGGAGGCGGGAAAGGGCAGTATGGGAAGCCATTCCTATACCCAACTCAAGATACGGATATCGGAGTTTATCCCGTACTCGAAGATATTATGACCGATGAAACAAAACGGAGGACGTCCGATGAGCAGATCACGTTATTTGAAGGATCAGGGTTGGGATTGCAGTTTGCTGCCGTTGGGGCTAAAGTCTACGAAAATGCTGTCAAGAAGGGGGTAGGGAGGCAGGTACCTACAGAATGGCTGACTCAAGCACCTAGTAGCTGAACGCCGTTAGTAATATTGCACTTTAACCCGAATATTAGGTTGAAGGTCTTACGCTAATTTAATGACAATCATTAAATTGGACTAGCCTAACCGCATACACATGAAAGAGAAGCTCACCTTAGCCGTTGCAACTTCCGATCTGACACTCCCTATCATCAATGGCGAGGTCACAGCAGAAGGTATAGATCTCAATATCATAAGCAACTTTCAGACGAATAGGATCCAATTTATCGAACGTATGCACGCCAACGCGGAGTTTGATATTTCCGAATACTCTACCCCAGTACAGTATATTTCATGGGATCGTGGGGACAAGAGGTTCAGACTACTACCAGTTTTCACGACCCGCGCATTCTTTCATAGGCACATCTTCGTCAGGAGCGATTCCAAGATAAAGAAACCGAAAGATCTGGAGGGCAAATCCATGGCGGTGCCGATCTATCAGAATGGAAGATGGATGTGGACGCGAGGGGTACTTGATGATTTTTATGGTGTATCTGTGAACAAAATAAAATGGTTTACCGAGAGGCCAGAGAGGATAAAGGTAAACCATCCGGGGGTAACGATCAAACGTCTACCAGAAGGTATGTCAAATGTAGCAGCCCTTGAGGCGGGACTGGTTGATGCGATAGGATCTTTTGATATGCAGAAGAGCAAGAAGATAGTTCCTTTATTCAAGGATCCCAAAGAAGAAGAGATGAAATACTATCGAAGAACAAAGATCTTTCCTATTATGCATTCATTAGCAATAAAGAAAGAGATCCTAGAGAGGAGTCCTTGGGTCGCTCAAAGCATAATGCAGGCTTTCCAGAGAGGAAAGGAGTTAGCAGCTGAGACTAGAGATAAGATGGCTTCGCAAGCTGGTTCAATGAATGTCTGGAATAATGGCTTGAGAGATCAATACGATGTCTTTGGTGAAGATCCATTTCCTTACGGACTAGATGTAAATATGCCTACTCTCGAAACTTGGAGTAATTACCTGGTCAAACAAGGCTTCATCTCAAAGAAGCCTGATATCAAGAGTATGTTTGCGAAGGGAACCGAGAAGATCACTGCGCCCTGGTAATTCTAATCCATTCTTCTCTAACCAGCTAAATCAGAATCGTATCAATTAAGACACGGTAACCTGATTTAATTTGTTAGAGGTCTATAGCCCACTTGGAATCTGCTAACCTTCTGACGTAATAGATCCAGAGAAGGCTTCCTCTAGACTCTGGTGGGGGCGGAGAACCTGGAGGCCTAGGTGACATCGAAAACTTCCCAAATCTTTTGGGAGTACCAAACTGCCGAGCTGTAACCAGCATCTTAGCGAGCTCCTCAAGCCCGATCGATGAGGTAACTGCGTCCTCCACGCTTGTTCCCACTACATCTATAGCAAATCCTCTAATTGCCACGGCTTTACCGTTGCCGAGACATTGTGCCAGGAGGACTCCATCTTCCTTGGTTCCGATTAGACGGGTACCACTGGGGTGTTCGAACTTCTTCACACCAGCCTCCAGATTGGTACCTGCTCCTACTATGGGTATGATCTCCGCATCGGTAGTGCAGATGGCCTTCGCAACAGGAGGATGAACGTGAGCAACAGACATGACATCCGGTCTTGCTTTGTAAATCTCACTGTGAGCAAAGATCTCGTCATAGAACTCTTTGTGAGTACCTTCAACGAAGTTTCCCTCCAGATCTAAAACTTGAAGATCTTCCATGACAACTTCTCCTACATGTCTCCCTTCTCCATGACCTTTGTAAGAGATGATGAACTTATCTCCATCAGGATGTCTGGCACTTAGATGTCCAAACGGGAACTTCCCACAGATGCCTTCATTGTACAGTATCCTGCTTCCTATAACGATCTTCTTCTTGAGTTCTTCGATATCGGCCATTAACGAACCTATATTTTTCCCTGTTTTCCACTATAAAGATATCGTTAGTCTAAG
>JAPUIC010000057.1 GCA_027297425.1 Nitrososphaerota archaeon
AGAAAAGTAGAGTCGGGGATGGTTATCTAAAAGACCCTGGTGCATTATATCTAGTGGCTTCTGACCTCGGGATTACGCTCGAAAGGCAATCTTATGATCTCAGCGTCAAAGAGTTGTATATTGGAGCCAGTGATATAACAGTGCTGACTAGGTTCCTCGGCGCATACCCGATCGGGACCTTTGCTAGGAAAAAAGGTGAGCCCGGGAGCTACAGGCGGATTATCATGTTTGACGGAATGCATAATGCGACCCTTACCTGCTGGGACGATCGGACAGAGCTCGTAGATGCGTTGACACTCAAAACAGGCGATCTAATCCGAATCCGGAATGGGTATGTACGGCAAGGATTAGACGGACAGTGCGCTCTCAACTTGGGGGCGAATGGTTCGATAGAGAATCTACATGGTGATACAGCATTGGAGAGCAAAGTAGCAGGAATCGATTCTACCATAAAACCAATCTCTGAAATTCGACCAGATGCGTCCCACTTCACAATCAAAGGTATACTGAAGTTCTCGTCTAGGATATCGCATTTCACTCGTAAGGATGGGCGTGCAGGCTCATCCCATAATCTGATCGTGACCGATGATTCTGGCTCTTCTATTAGGGTCGTGGTATGGGATCCCACGGAACATCTTTCAGGAATTCCTGAGAACTCTCTTGTTAGAATGATAAACCTAAGGAGTAAGGTATCCAATCGTGATGAACTTGAGTTCCATGGAGATCAAGCTAGTAGTTTGGAAGTCTTGGGAACTGGAAGTATTAATCACACTCCAGCTTATGCTGCTGAAGAGTTACAGTTACTGTCGCTCGGAAGGGTTCACAGTGACTTTCAGGGGACTAGATCGATCTGCTTGCTAGTCGTAGATCGTGAGGGTGTACATCGAACTCTTGTTGTAAAGGGAGAATCTACGTCGGTTATTGAACAATTATCTACTGGAGCTATAATTCTAGTTTCGCTCCCTAGTAAGGCTCACTATACCGTAGTTGAAGGCAATGCAGGTATCTCAGTCAATAAAGATCGAGCTGACAAGTTTGAGAAAGAACGATTTACTGAGATTTCAATGATTGATGGGGGCGATGCTGTCGTGTTTACCCATGGCACAGCCATGTCAAAAACTAGGCTGCGCGAGATTACCACCCGTGATGGTTCTACCGTAAAACGTGCCGAAGTAGACCTTGGAGACGGCGTCGGAGAGGTTACATTGGTAGCCTGGGGTAACCTATCTTCTCTGTTAGAGGGTATTTCTCCTGGTAATAAGCTGACCGTCAGAGCTTTTCACGGGCATGAGAACGGTGAACGAACTGTACTCCGCGCTAAAACCTACTCATCGATCGAACTAATCTCTTAATCGCCTTATAGCTCCTGCTTAGTCTTTCCAAAATCCCCTAGTAGCCATGTATATCTTTTCAGCCCTATAGACACCTCTGTAAATGGCATCATCCGAGATATTGTTTCTCAATAATCTTGCAGCAGTATCGACCCCAATTCCGTGCCCGGATAATACCATGATCGCCTTCTTGCCAAATGTCTGAACTAACGAGGAGAATTTCCAAGCTCTTCTGTATGCCTTATCTTCGTCTTTCTTCAGGACTTTTCCCTGTCTCTTTCTCTTTACAATATCAAGGAGAAAGATGTCGCTAGAAAAGGTAGCTGAAACCAAAACAGACTTGCATTTTGGACACCTCAAAATATCAGGGACATCTTTAGTCTGTACCAACCGTTCCCACCGACCGCAGTTTAGGCAAAGAATCCGATGTTTTGTATTCTCAAGCCTAGCTATAACTAGATCAATAATGCTCTTTTCAACAGTGATCGGCGTACTTGGCGACAATGTAGCATACTGCAATATTGGTTCGGATATGGTGCAAAAGTCATCAACCTCTTTTTCTAGAACCTTAATCGTTCCCTTTCGTATCTTCTGAAGCAGCGTATTGGTAGTTTGTACATCATACTTTTCGATCAACAACTCTCTAGTTGCTTCGACAACGAGGGGGCTATCCTGATAGCGCGACTGCATCAATCTACTAGCCCTTCGGTCGTAATTAGCACTCCTTGAGACGATACCGAACCTCTTAGCTACATGCCAGATCTTCCAATTCATTGGATGTGTGCCTGTTATCGATACGTTAACGATATCATTCAGGTCGAATTCATCTGCGAGGATCTCTGGAATAGCGTTTGTAGGTATCTCTCCGACTGATGAGAGAAGAATTCTATATGGATCAGATCTTCCATCAACAAGATATCCGGTCTTAGAAGTTAAAATCGTAGAGATGATCGTAGCTAGTGTCTGATTAACCCTGGTTCCGAAGCAGGAGTGTATTACAATCAGTCCTGAAGCTCTCTTCTTCTCTACAATCAGTGTCTTCTCATCCGGGACATTACCTAAGATCGCTGTACTGTCTCGTATCTGTTTCACCTGCTCTAGACTTAGTCCAGTGTCGACACCTCGAATAACTAGAGCCCTAAGCTTGCCTACGCGTTGAGATGTCTCTAGTTCTACTGGAATAAGTTCACCTACCCAGTATGGAACATCGCCTCTCTCAGAGTGCATCGGTTCAACGTGGACTTCTCTCTTATCGTCATCAACCGATAATATCCTCCAAGTCCTTGCTCTAAGAGTGAAGAGCTTACCCGGCTCTCCAAATTCACCTACAAAGACTTGGTCAAGCCTACCTACTCTCCTTCTCGACGTTGAATCTATAACAGTAAATTGAACCGTATCGGGGATCATTGAGATATTGCCATAATAATACTCGAAACTCGCCTGGCCCCTACTTCTGAAATATTCGCCGTCATACCTGATAATCCGCTGCTTTTCGAGGAGTTCTAGGCATGATTTCGTTTCTTCGACGCTCAGTCCTTTGAATGGATATGAACCGGCTACCAGGTCGGTAGCTCCCTTGACGTCCTGAACCGATCGTTCTAGCGCTATTCCGGTTAGATGGTGGGCTAAAACATCCAGTGGGTGGTCATGAATTATTGTACCCTCAAGGCTATTTTCCTTGATCCGTTCGATAATCGCAAAACCCTCAATTTCATCATCCAACTTATTCACCAACATTGTTCCTACAGCTGTTTCACCGACTCTATGTCTCGCACGTCCCACTCTCTGAATCAGCTTGACGGACTGTCTCGGCGAACCAATCTGTATCACTCGGTCTACTACTCCTACATCTAGCCCGAGCTCCAGCGATGACGTACAGACAACTACCACTGCCTTGCCTATCTTTAGTCGTTCTTCTGCATCCTCTCTCATCTCCTTAGAAAGTGATCCGTGATGCACTTCGACGTCTATACCTGCACTCTCACCTTGTTCTCTCAGATTTGCCCCGATGTATTCTGTCTCATCTCTCGTATTTGTGAAGACTAGAATGCTGCGTAGCTTGCCTTTTTCTGGCAGAAAATTAAAAAGAATACTGGAGAATTCCTTAGGAGTGCCGGCGAAAAAGAGACATTTTACATCGTGTTTTCTTTTAGCATCATCAGAGACTATTGCCGCCCTCCTCTTATTACCTGAGAGGAATCTGCTTGCAACATCAGGATTTCCGATCGTAGCCGAAAGCCCAATTCTAGTAATCCGAGATCCTACTATATGTTCAAGCCTCTCAAGGCTTACCGATAGATGAGAACCACGCTTACTCCCGAGAAGCTCATGTAATTCATCTACAACAAGGAACTCTATGCTTCTAAGGTGGAGCCTAAACTTTGGACTTGTCAGCAAGATTGCTACTGTTTCCGGAGTTGTAATGAGAATGTCAGGCGGCTTTCGCAGCATCTTTTGCCTTTGAGATGTAGTAGTATCACCATGTCGTACTTCAGCCGTTAAGCCGTAAGTCTCTGAATACTTGATAACTCGTCGAGCGATATCTCTATTGAGCGCCCTGAGTGGCGTGATATAGATTGCCCTAATACCAACCTGCATCTTTTGCTGTACTGATAGATGTGTAAGAATTGGGAGTATTGCCGCCTCAGTCTTTCCTGAACCGGTCGGCGCAACCAATAGCACATCTCTTCTTCGTAGGATTAACGGGTATGCCTTTTTCTGAATCGGTGTCGGCTCCTCGCCAACCAGTTTCTGAAATGCCCTCAGGGTCAGCTCTTCTAACTGAAGCGGACTTGGTTTAGACTGAGACTCAGCAAAGCCTGTCATTATTGCAACCCATGAAATAGATTCTTAATTTATCATTCTCCTTAAATAAAAACCGATGGCCTCTTACTCATGACAGACCATGAGAATTACTTTCTTGGGTACGGGAGACGCGTTCTCGAATGAGGGGCGAAATAATGTATCTATCTTGATAGAATCGCACGATCTCGATCTTAGAATACTGCTAGATTGTTCACCCCAATGCATCCCGTCTCTACGAAAGCTCGGACTCAAGATAAGCGATTTGGATTATCTATTCATTACACATATCCACGGCGATCATGTCGCTGGTCTCCCCTTCATGGCCTTGAGCCTGATATATTCAGAAATCGGTGGCCGCTTTTCCGTCCTAGGACCTCCAGGAATTGAGAAGTTTCTGAAAACGTCCTATGCTTTATTCTATGGTTCAGGTAGTCCTGAGCACACGATCGACTTTCTGCCTCTAGATGCAAAACTTCCAATCAAAATGCGTCATATCAGTTCAAGGCACTCGGTCCCCGGACTAATTTATCGACTTGAATTAGAGGGCAAGAGTATTGTTTACACCGGTGATACTGCGAAGGTCGACTTGTCCGTTTTTGCAAAGAGGGCAGACCTCTTGATCCATGAGGCTTCTGATGAAACAGAAGATCCTACATCCGGACATTCTACTCTTAAACAGGCAGCGGAGAATGCACGAGATTCGCAGGTTGAAAAACTATTCGTGGTACACCGGCCGAAGATTGACCCAGAATTAATACAAGCAGCCAAGACATCGTTTGAGAATATATTCTTCCCAGATGACGGTGAAGTTGTTGAACTGTAGCTAGTACGAGGTTAACCCTAAATTATGAGGGTTTTTTCTTCTTCAATCTCTCGTATTCATACACAAATATCATTACGAGACTCAGAACAAAAAAGATCATGGCCATTCCTCCCAGAAAATTGAAGAAACTATCTCCAGTAATCATTGGAATAAGATTAATGCCCATCGTGCTGGGAATAGTTTTACTTGCTTTATATCTTATCCCCTAACAGAAACTGGAGGCACTAACTATTGCTAGATCCATCAAAAATTCGGATGATAGTATGCGACTTCGACAGAACTTTGACGGATGAGGACCTTACCCCTTCGGTTGAAGCATTCGCTGCCATAAGGGATGCTAAAGGTCTTGGGCTCAGGTTCATTGTTGTCTCTGGTAGACAGTTAGACTTCTTGCTCTCAATTGAAGAGGTCAATCAGCTCGCCGATGCGGTGGTAGCAGAGAATGGGGCTATAGCATATGAATTATCGACAAGTAAAAAATTATCACCCTTCGTCAAAGAAGCGAAAATAATCAAACATGCTTTTCAAAAATCTGGGTTAAGATTTCTGCAATTTGATGTCATGACATCGCTATCAATAAGCTATGTAAGTGCAGTTAAAGAACTAATAGCCAAAAATAAACTACAAGCGGATATTCATTTCAATGTCGATTCAATCATGGTGTTGCCCCTTGGCGTAACAAAAGCTTCTGGACTTTCACTCGCCTTGGACCTCATGGGTGCACCTAAAGACGGAATTATTGGCTTTGGGGATGGAGAAAACGACCTGCCACTCTTTGAGGAATCTGATATCGCAGTAGCTGTTGCCAATGCATTACCCGAGGTTAAGGCTAAAGCTGACATAGTTACTACTCTGACCGGTGGAAGAGGAGTCGCAGAACAAATCAGGAAGATGCTTCCAAATTTCGGAAGGATCTAACGGTTATGCCTTGAAATTATTTCTTCAAAGACTGTCTTCAAGACAGTACTAGCTTTGTCGACCTGGAAGTCTTGGACTTTCTCGTAACCTGCTTGACCCAGCTTCTCGGGTGAATCAAGCCGTAATACCTGCTCGATCTTGTCTGCCAAATCTTCATAATCGCCTTGTTTATGTGTAAGTCCGTTAAGGCCATCTTCAACGAGCTCAGAGACGCCGGCTCCTTTGCTAACTATTACTGGTTTCTTGAACTGCCAGGCTTCTAACACTGTCAACCCGAATCCTTCTAGATAAGATGGGAGAATGAGAGCGTCCATTCTCGAGTATATGCACGGCACTTCCTCATTAGGCAAGTAACCCGTCATGACAACATCTTTCTTTAGATCATGCTCTAGTATGATCGCTTCAAGTTCCTTTTTCCATAGAGCTGCTTTAGGAATGGACAAACCACCAGATTTACTACCAGAAAAGCTACCGTTGCCGACAATGATTAATTTAACCGAGGGGAATCGTCTTCTCACTAGTGCTAAGGCCTTCAGCGCAAGGTCGTGACCTTTAATCGGATCAAGCCGAGCAACAAGTACGAT
>JAPUIC010000058.1 GCA_027297425.1 Nitrososphaerota archaeon
ACGGTTGGACTACCTAACGATGTGCCTCTAAGTGTTGCCTTCGCGAGCGATGGCCTGGTCCGGAATGATCAAGTACTCGGCCGGTGGAGTGACTGGGTAGACGAGGGTAGGTCTGTTACGGTACCGCGGACTTTAGACATATCCCGTGTAGAGCGTTACACAACTCCTGAAGGGATTGTGCTGAGAGTAGATTCGCCTATCGACGCGAGTCTTAGATATTACCATCAATGGCTTGTTACCACTAACCAAATCGGGCTCGACGAAATAGCGATCGAATTCTCATCAATGGGCGAGAGAACTAATGAAGCTGTATCTTCCGGCTCAGCTATTTGGATAGATCATGGATCAAGTATCTCCATCGACAGAGAGATACCAGGAGAGACTCCGTTGGAAAGGTGGATATCAAATAGAGAGTCTTGGATAGTGAGCTCAGACACCCCAATTGATTTGAGGTACATGAAACAATATTTGCCCACGCTAGTGATACGAGGACTTGGCGAGTATCCAGCGAGCATTCAATTCAGTCAGGGAGGAGCTTTGGTCAGTGGATTTAGCTCCTCAAGCTGGTCGGAGTGGGTTGATGCAGGAAGTACTGTTAGGGTCGAGAGCTCGATCTCCGGCAAGCCTGGTGAGCGTTGGATAGCACAAGATCAAACCTCTTTTGAAGCGGGACCGGTTGGGTCCACCATCGACTATAGACGTGAAGTGAGCATTTCGATGGTCTTCCTGGACGTAAAGGGAATAAGGATTCTACCTCAAGACCCCTCAAGGGTTATCATTGTTGATCCTCAGGGAGCAGAAATGGAGTTGTCTTCCTTCTCGGGGATTTGGGTCACAGACAGTGCTTGGCGAGTGAAGAGCATAAGATGGGAAGGAATAGATCTCGCTCCCGCAGCTGCTTTTAGTTTTCTACCAGAGGCCGGCGGAGCTTGGGCCATCCCTACGAGGGTATATGGGCTCTCATTTCAGGTAGCAGATCTCTTAGGAGTTCCCATTCGGGATGCATCTGTGCTTTTGACAATGCCCAACGATTTGAAGCTCGCAAAGTCGACTGACGCCGCAGGAGTCGTCTCATTCGATGTAGTACCAGATGGCGAGTATCAAGTCAAAGTAGTTTACCTTGGCCAGGAAGCACTTTTAGAGGGAACGGTCTCACAAGATTCTGACCGGGATCGACCACTTCTAATTTCGTTTTCGTATGTAGTGATAACATCTATCGTCCTGTTGATAGTGCTCATAACCATACCGAGTATTATCCTGGTTAGAAGAAATAGGTCGAAAACTGATAAGAGCCAAGTTAACGAGTAATTTTTCTCCGCGATTTAGAGAGAGTCTTCGAGCCCTGTCTTACCTTCCGTAAAGACTGTAGTCCCGCATTCAACGCAGGCATACAAATATCCAAACTTTCCGCCGCTGGTCAAGGCTATGCGACGCTCGAAAGATTGACCCCAGGATGGGACACCGATCTCCTCAAAGTCTCTTTCTGTGTCGCAAATCCGACAGAGCCTTCTGTTCACGTCGCTCGAGGAGTCTCCCCTCGCTTTAAGCTTATTCAAGAAAGCGCGATTATCTGAGAGAGTCTGTGGTCATCCAACCACTTCCTTTCTGATTTCGTAGATCATGATTACGCGGGAAGGACTTCGAATTCTCGCTCCAATCTAGGAATGCATCTTTGATGCCTGCATTTTTATCAATCCAGAACTTGTATCTTTCCAGAACCAGCAGGATCGCAACTTCGAGCTTATCAGGATCTATCGCTAGTTCATCTCCTTGGAGTAGATCGATTACGGGCTTGAAGATCTCCATCTTACCCTTCTCATTTCCATATTCTTTCATCTCTTCCGCCATTCTATCGATCATCGTGTTCCAAATACCAAATTTCGCGATTGTTTCATCTTCTACTCTTTGTAAGCCCTCCAAACCGTCGGCTCTAAGGGATTTGATCTCGGATACAATGTTTTCACTAATCGTCAATTCCTCTTTCTCAAGGCGGTTCATGCGGGAAACTAATTCTTGTTCTCGGATTTTCATTGACTGACGTAGCTGCACCTGTGCTTCTTTTAGAGTCTCAATTGCAGCTTTCAGTCTTCTTTCTTCTCTTTCGAGATGCGAGACCTTCCTCTCGTGATAAGTGATGGCGTTCTTGAGGCTTCCATACTCCTCAACTTCACCTTTGAGGTCGTCTTGCGTAAGTCCCCCTTTGGCAAGTGCCTCTTCCCAGCTAATTATCGATTCCTTCTTTACCCCTCTCTTACCCAGTGATTTAACGGCATTGATGACTTCTTTCGTGTCTACAATATCTCTAAGCAATGCATTCGACTTAGCATCTTCTAGTTTCAGTTCTGATTGGACCGTTTCTAGCTCAGAGTTCGCTTTCTCTACCTGATAGTCGAATCCGACTTTCTCATCATATTCCTTAAGATCCTTGAAGAATTTCTCTATTATCTGAGGGGGAGAAAGATTCCGTGGAGAACCAATTCTGAGAAGTGTCTGGCGGAGTTCCTTGAGGAAATCGGTCTTGAAGCCCAACCTCTTGACCATATCAAGCTCTGAGCAGATTTCCTTACTCTTCTCGAGCCTCCCTTGACATTCTTGATTTTCCACCACACGAGTTTCGATACTCTTAATGAGATCCCTATCTTCCTTAACTAACGATCTATGGTTGCCTGCTTCTCGCAGCAGACTCTTAATATCATAATCCTGCTCTTTCAGATTTGAAAAGATATTTGCCGACTTTTCGGTCTCCGAATCTATTTCTATACCGAAAGGCTTCAATCCTTCTCTAACCCTGACATATCTCTCGACGGTTTCTCTTGTAGTGTGTTTCTCCTTTAGGGCCGACTGCTGCTCCTCCCTTGTCTGAATAACACGAATTTTGATGTCCGCAA
>JAPUIC010000059.1 GCA_027297425.1 Nitrososphaerota archaeon
GCTGGAACGCAGGTTTACATTTTTTCCCATTAATTTCAAATTCTCCTTCTAGCCCTGGATTTTCGATTAATGAATCGAATGATTTCTGAATGTTCGCCAAACTATCCCACATTAGTGGTTTAGAAGTGATCGGATCTCTGATGTAGTGACCGTCTTCTCCGACAAGGTAAGGCGCATTAGTATGTTTGCATAGGAACTCAGAATCAAAGATTCGAAGTTCGTTCAACAACACATTAAGCATGGAGAGAGCTAGCACGCAATCTGTTCCAGGCCTGATGGGAACCCACTCATCCGCTTTCGAGGCAATATTAGAGCAACGCGGATCTATTACAACCAGCTTAAGCCCCCGTTCTCGGGCGTTAGCCAATTCATCTGCAACGCCTACTTTTGTCTCTACGGCGCCTCCGATCTGTGTTCCAACAAGCAAATAGTAGTCACAATATTCCAGATCAGCCCTAGATCTGAATGAGCCATGGACCATCGAAACCACACCATGACGATTGTTACCACATATGGCTACTCCTCCTCCTGCCATAATATTGGGACTACCAAAGGCAGAAGCAAAATTCTCCCAAAGATGCCTGCTACCTCCATCAAAGGTTTGAAGGACCAACTTTCTGGGATCCTCTTTCCGTATCCTACTGAGAACTCCACTGATCTTGCTTAGAGCTTCTTCCCAATCTATCTCCTGCCACTTCGGATCTACTCCAATCCCCTTCTCCGGGTTTGTCCTCTTCAACGGTGTTTTCACCCGATGAGGGCTATAGAGATTCATCGGTGCAGCAAGCCCTTTGGCGCAGATCATTCCTTTAGTGTGAGGGTTTTCGGGATCGCCTGCAATATTTACAACAACGCCGTTCACTTTACGAACAAGTAATCCGCAATTGTTCCAACACATATCGCAATTAGTGCGAACGATAACTTCGTTTTGCAGCAATATTGATGCCTAAAGTACTATAGCTGGCTTATTATTTATTCGTTTTTCACAGAGCTTGTAGAGCTCGTTGATAATAGGATCTTAAATAATCTGAATATAATTATTATAGATATGCGCTCTGGTGCCTCACTTCGAAAAGTCAGGGTGAGGTACTTAGGTATTATTCAACGAATTGTTGGAACGAGTGAGGAGGAGATGGAAATCAAACATGAGGCGAAGGTGAGCGACTTGCTTCAAATTCTAAAGAAAAAGTATGGTGAGGAAATGAAGAACGCACTCGAAGACAACCATATGTTAGCTGCAAATGCCACGATTCTGATCGACGGTAGGAATGTAGAGACTATCCAGGGGCTTGACACTCCGTTAGAGCATGCTCAAGATGTACAGATAGTGGTGATGGTACCATCGAGCTTTGGTGGATAGCTTAATTTCATCACATGTCTGATTGGTTCTGGCCCAAGCTTCGTTTCAGGTATTTCCCATGCCCCTTGTTAGCTACGATCTGTCCGTCCTGTAAGACAACCTCTCCCCGAACTATTGTCACCGAAGGCCAACCTTTGACCTTCTGTCCAGTGTAGTAACAGAAGTTAGCTGATAGCCGAACCAGTTCAGGAGTGATCGTTACCTCTCTGCTAGGATCGAATATAACCAGATCAGCATCACTACCAACTCGGATGCCACCTTTCTCGGGATAGAGTCCGAAAATTCGAGCTGGGTTATGTGAAATAACTTCAGGAATCCTCTCGATCCTTAACCTACCTTTGGAAACACCCTCATGGAAGAGCATCGGAAGGATAAAAGGAGATCCGGCTTGACCACCCCATGAGTTCCAAATGTCAGGCTTGTCGGGGTTAACGAGATTCTCCTTACGCCTGTTGCAGATATGGTCGGATCCAACAGTATTTAGAGTGCCATTATCAAGAGCCTTCCAGAGGGCATTTACATCCTCACGTTCTCTTATTGGTGGATTATATTTTGACATTACTTCGAGTTTATCAGTTTTCACAGTAGTCAGGTGATGAATACAGACCTCTCCCTTTAGATTACAACCCTTTTCCCTAAATTCGCGTAATACTTCGGGACCTTCTCTCGTGCTAATATGTACAATATAGAGTGGAGCTTTAGTTCGCAAAGCCAAGAACGAAGCACGTCTCATTGCCTCTTCCTCACAGATATTAGGCCTAGAATCAGACCAAGCAGCTTGATCTGTTCGCCCCTCTGCCTTTAACTTATCAGCCATCATAGATGCGATCTCCCAATTCTCGCAGTGAGCCAAGGCAAGCATTGGGGGCCCCAATTTAGCTACAAGTCTTAAGCCCTCATAAAAGGTTCCGTCATCAACAGACCATGTGCTTGGGTAGATCTGGACACCCCCCTTATTCGCTATGAAGAATTTGATAGAAGTCACACCAAATTTCTGTGCACATTCGGTCACGCCGGCTAACTGGTCGCGATGGTTGATCACTGTATGAATCCCAACATCTATCAAGGAATTCTGATGAATCCCTTCAATAATCGGAGGAATGAATTTGGAATATTCCTCCTGCTCGCCGATAAAACTGAACACAGAAGTAACCCCACCATTTACCATCGATTCTTGGTCATCCTCTAAATTCTTCACGAAACCTTTGGGCGGATGTCCGAAGTGAACGTGTGGATCGATGACCCCAGGAAGAAGATATCCATCTCTAGCATCGATAGCCTTCGTTGCATCAAAAACTGCAGATGGTGAGGATATTGCTACTATCTTGCCTTCATCAATAGAAACGGTACCCTTGAAAACCCCTTGAGCTGTAACAATATTACAGTTAGTGATGATTAGGTCGAAAGTCACAGTGATAAAGTACAGAATTATTTATTTAAAGTATCTTGATTCGAAAGCCATACTCGGTTCCGATATATCGATAGATGAAGCAATCCCTTATCCTCAATAAGTTATCATCCTCAAATTAGATTCAATATCAAGATGGGTCGTTGTCCGCTAGCCCGAACCGTTTCGCCTTAGAAGATATTAGGGTCTATTTTTCAAGCCGGCTAGGACGAATTTGGGAAATGGGAACGATAGTGTATCCTTAAAGTATCTCATTCTTTCATTTTATCTTCCATCATTCTTTCTAAGTTTAGGTATGGGAATTGTAAACCCGATATTGCCGTTATTCGCGAGGACCTTCGATGTGACCTTTTCTGTTGCAGCACTTGTGGTGACAGCAACCGGCGTAGGAAGGCTTCTGATTGCCATACCCAGTGGTATTGCTATGGACAGAATCGGAAGGCGACCAATTATCCTAATCGGGGCAGCACTAGCTGTAGTTTCAGGGCTTCTTTCTGGACTTACTCAGAATTTCTTGCAACTCCTGTTTTACAGAGTCCTCACTGGTTTATCGATGGGAATGTGGATAGGAGCTAGACAGACAATGATCGCGGATTCGGTTAGATCTTCCATAAGAGGCAAGGTGATGAGTACATTCATGATCTCGAGTACTCTGGGTCTAGCTGCAGGACCTGCTATGGGTGGATTCATCGCGGAACTTTTGGGGTTCCGGGCCCCATTTTTCATCTATGCTCTCGTCAGTGCGATTAGTCTGATGTTGTCATTATTTCTTATTCGTGAGACTATGCCTGAACGCTCAGCAAGCCAAGATAGGTCAAGAAAAGGTATACTTGGTTTTGATGGAGATATGACTAAGGCATTGCTATCTATTTCCTTCATATCTCTGGCATTCGTTACTACAGTGAGTCACATCAGGATGGGAGCCTATCAGGTATTGATCCCCTTCTTCGGGAACTACTCTCTAAATTTTGGCCTCGTCGAGATTGGACTATTACTCAGTATTTTAGCCATCTTCCTAATCCTGATAGCCACCCCCGCGGGAATGATTATGGATCGTTATGGCAGAAAGAAAGCGTTAGTTCCAAGCATGATTGTATCAGCTCTCGGCATATTCATGTTCCCGTTTGTGATTGATTTACCACAGGCGATACTAGTTTCAGTAGTAATGGGGATTGGCGTGGGCCTAGGCGCGGGTGCTGTGGCTACAATAGCAGCAGACATGGCTCCTAAACGATCCAGAGGGCTTTACATGAGTGTGTGGAGGATGATGGGAGCTGCCGGTGGCTTAATCGGTCCAGTTATGGCCGGTGCCATCATCGACCTTTATACTATGGAGATGGCATTCTTCGCAGTCGCTATTCTTCTAGTGATCGCAGCGGTGGTTAGTCAAGTATTCATGAAAGAGACGCTACAAAAAGGGGATGGGAAAGGTGGAATGTTCGATCCTTTAAACGAGAATTAAGGCGGAAAAAGTACTTTTAATTGACGGTTGCCAGCAATGATATGTCAACTCCTCCGGATGCAGATCAATTAAACGAAGAGACTATCGAATCTAAAACTATCTATTCCGGAAAGATACTTGGGCTAAGAAGAGATACGGTTAAGATTCCCGATGGAAAGGTAGCTATTCGAGAGATAGTTGAACACGGCGGAGCTGTAGGCATAGTCGCTTTCACTGATGAGGGAAAAATAATCCTAGTAAAGCAATTCAGGAAAGCTACTAACAGAGATTTGATCGAGATTCCCGCTGGTACTCTAGAAAAAGGGGAAGAACCAATTCATTGTGCTTCAAGGGAACTAGAAGAAGAGACCGGGTACGTTGCTTCAACGATAAAGCCTGTTTTAAGTTTCTACCTTGCTCCAGGTTATAGCACTGAACTTATGCATATTTTCTTCGCGAATGACCTCCGAAAGACTAGGCAAAGACTCGAAGATGATGAAGCGCTAGAACTCATTGAGGTAGACCTTGACGAGGCCATTTCGATGGTGAAAAGAAATGATATTGAAGACGCAAAGACGATCACATCTCTACTCGCGGCAAAATTTCTATTTCAACATAATTTAGATAGCGCCTGAATCAAACCCGCTCCTTTAAGCTGGAGTTGAAGAAGACCATTGCGGCATTAGATATTGATAAGCACCTTGATATTGGAACTCCGTTTGAACGCCCCATGGGAGTAGAAAGCGTATGATCTCAATTCTCTAAAGACTTAGAAAGAGGAATCAGAAATAAATAAAGCGTGTCTGGTCCCCGAAGGTTTAACCTACTAGACCATATAGGAGGAACGCCTCTATTACATATCCAGAATATTGAACTCCCCGATGGGGTTAACCTCTTCGCTAAGGCTGAGTGGTTCAATCCAGGAGGTTCGATAAAGGATAGATCGATATCTAGAATAATCGAGGAGGGTGAGAAGAAAGGGGCTTTGACCCACGACAAGATACTCCTCGACGCAACGTCTGGCAATGCGGGGATAGCATATGCGATGATTGGGGCAGCAAAAGGATACAAGGTCGAGTTAGCTATGCCTAGTAACGTCAGTCTCGAAAGGAAGAGGCTCATAAGTTCATACGGCGCAACTCTACACTTTACAGACCCATTAGAGGGTTCGGACGGAGCTATCAGACGTGCGAGAAAGATGTATGCGGAAGATCCTGACCGTTTTTTTTATGGCGATCAGTACAATAATCTAGCTAATGTACGCGCACATTATGAATCTACTGGAGTTGAGATAATTAATCAGATACCTTCCGAACCTACTGCCTTCGTTGCAGGAATCGGAACCTCCGGAACGCTGATAGGTACAGGGCGAAGACTCCGGGAAAAATACCCAGAGGTAAAGATAATTGCTGTAGAGCCGGAAGGCCCCCTTCACGGGATAGAGGGGCTAAAGAATATGGAATCTGCGATCGTACCTGGGATTTATGATCACAATTTTCCAGATGAAATTTTTAGTATTAATACAGAAGATGCGCAAAGAACGGCCAGGCTTCTAGCTCGAGTTGAAGGCCTCTTAGTTGGAACGTCTAGTGGAGCCAATGTCTTTGCTTCTATGGAAATTGCGAAGCGGATTTCAGAAGGGACAATAGTCACTATATTGCCCGATGCAGGGGAAAGATATCTCTCAGAGAAATACTGGAATGATGTTATGACGTGACAATAATATTTTCACATGCCTTAGTAAGAAAGATGTGGGCTCACGTGAAACAAGGTCTACCGGAAGAATGCTGCGGATTCCTCTTGGGAGAGACGAACGAGATGCAGTATGTTAAGAAGGCTATTCGTGCGAAGAATGTCGCTAAAACATCTCGTGAGACTAAATTTGTAATAGATCCTCGCGAATTCATGAAGGTTGAGAAGATGGCAAAATCTGCTAAGCTAGATATCATTGGGATATATCATTCACATCCTAATGGACGTGCAGAACCTTCAAAGTTCGATCTAGAGGTCGCCTGGCCTTCGTATAGCTACATAATCTTATCAGTTCTTCATAGTAAGCCGTTCAAATTACTAAGTTGGGTTCTGAATGAAGACCGAAGGGGTTTTAACCCCGAAGAGGTAGTTGTATTATAACTGGAGCTATCATTAATGCCGATAAAATTGCTTATTCCTACACCACTAAGACCATACGCAGATAATGAAGAAAGCATAGACCTTTCTGGGAATACTATCGAAGAAGTTCTTACCAATCTCGTCAACAAGTATGAGAAGCTGAAGAAACACCTTTTCAGCGAGGAAGGAACCCTCAGGAATTTTGTTAATATTTACCTGAATGAAGACGATATTCGCTACATTAATGGGATTAAGACAGAAGTCAAAGACGGTGACGTTATCACAATCGTACCTTCTGTTGCCGGTGGATCTGAAGATGTGCAGTTAGCCAACCCAGAAATTCTCCGATATAGTAGGCACCTCATAATGCCTGAGGTAGGCATGGAAGGTCAAAAGAGATTGAAAAGTAGTTCGGTCTTGTTAATCGGTTCAGGTGGTCTGGGCTCACCACTGGGCATATACCTCTCAGCTGCGGGGATCGGGAGATTGGGTCTGGTTGACTTTGATGTTGTTGATTTCAGCAATCTGCATCGTCAGATCATTTATACGGAAAAGGATGTCGGGCGAAAAAAACTCGAGGTTGCACATGAAAGACTGACTGAGATCAATCCTAATGTCCAAGTTGAAACACATCCAATTAGGTTAACATCAGATAATGCACTCGACCTCTTTAGAAAATACGATATCATCGTCGATGGAACCGATAATTTTCCGACACGTTATCTGGTTAATGATGCGTGTGTCTTGACCAGTAAACCAAACGTGTATGGGAGTATTTTTCGATTTGAGGGTCAGGTATCCGTTTTTGACGCTTCTAAAGGACCGTGTTACAGATGCCTATATCCTGAACCGCCAGATCCTGGTCTTGTTCCGTCCTGCGCGGAGGGGGGAGTTTTAGGAGTGCTTCCAGGAGTTATTGGATGTATGCAAGCAGTAGAAGTTATCAAACTAGTGTTAGGAAAAGGAGATCCACTAATCGGAAGATTACTATTATTTGACGCGCTAAAGATGCAGTTCAGACAATTTAACCTGAGGAAGGATCCGAATTGTCCAGTATGCGGGAAGTCACCCACGGTAAAGCACTTAATCGATTATGAAGAGTTCTGTGGCGTGGGCGGAAGTAATCAAGAGGGTTCTAATTCAACAGAGACCACGGTTGAGGAGCTCAAAAGTCGACTTGATAAGAAGGAGGATATCGTCATCCTCGATGTCAGAGAGCCTGTTGAATATGAGATATGCAATATTACCGATTCTACTCTCATACCATTAGGTCAACTCGCTGACAGAGTGAATGAGCTCAGTACCTCGGACGAGATCGTAGCGCTATGTCATATGGGGACAAGAAGTGCCCAGGCGGTTCAGTTTCTCTCCGGTTTAGGTTTCAAGAAGATAAAGAACCTGAGAGGCGGTATTAATGCATGGGCATCTAGTATCGATAAGGACATGCCCAAATATTGATAAAATATTAAGGTGAAGGAAGATGGAATTTGCTACCTTAGGGGGCGGCTGTTTCTGGTGCCTAGAAGCTGTATATGATGAGATTAAAGGTGTGGAGACTGTCGAATCAGGCTATTCTGGTGGGAATACACAGAATCCGACATACCAGGCGGTCTGTGAAGGCATTACAGGTCATGCAGAAGTTGTACAACTCACGTACGATTCCGCTAAGATCACCTACGCCGAAGTCCTCGAGATCTTCTTTACCATACATGACCCTACGACCCCGAATAGACAGGGAGGTGACGTAGGTTCACAGTACAGGTCAGTAATCTTCTACCACAATAACGAACAGCGAGATGTGGCTGAGAAAGTTATTGAGGATATGTCCTCTGCTAATATCTGGAAAGACCCCATAATAACTGAAATTACACCATTCCAGGTCTTTTACAAGGCCGAGAAATATCACCAGAATTACTTCAGAGACAACTCTGCGCAACCATACTGCCAGGCGGTTATCGTTCCCAAGGTTTCTAAGCTAAGGAAACAATGGCAAGAAAAGCTGAAGAAAAGCTAACTAGTAGCTTTCTCACAGGTTTTATCTTAGAAAAGTTTTTGCTTAGATCTTCTCAACTCCGATCAGCTCTCATGTTCTCTGGCTATTTCCGTGCAGACGCGGCACAGTAGTCCTCTACTATACCAGATCAACTAAAGTTGCTGCTTCTTATTCCCGTGGGGTACGAAGTTTTGCTTCGCTAGATATATTCCGGCAATTATCATAATACCGCCCAACAGGGTTTGGGGGGATATTGATTCCCCAAAGATAAGATAGGCAAGGAAAGGGGCTATTACCGGTTCACCAAGGAGCGATAACGACACCATGGTTGCGGGCACATATCGCAGAGCCCAGTTGTAAAGAGTATGACCCATAATACCTGCCGAAAACCCATAGATGATCAGGACTGTGATTTCCCTCCCCAGATCGGGGCCAGGGATCAGATCTTTGCCCTGAACAAGGGCAGTACTGAATAGGACCAGCGTGGCAACGGAATATACAGTAAATGCATAAGTGGAAATACTAACGTCCTGCCTTAGTCGCTTACCTAGCAAGAGGTAAGCCCCCAAAGCCAAGCCCGCTAGTAGAGCCATAATATTTCCCAAGTTCTCTTGAGGAAACGTACCAGACGGCATACCAATCATTACTAGTATCCCAAAGAACCCCAATCCGATTCCCAGTATAGATCTTGAACTCTGTCTTTCGCGGAGGACGAGATAACCAAAGGCACCAACAAAAATTGGATGTATCTGAACCAAAATTACCGAGTTAGCGATGCTCGTCAGAGTTACAGACGTGATCCATAAGCCTAGATGAACTGCCAGTATTACGCCTATACCAAGCATTATACCAACATCTCTGATTTTGACGCCAATAGAACGCCTTTCTACATACAGTAATGGTAGGATCATTAGGCTAGCAAACAAAGTTCTATAGGCTGCAATTACAATAGGATCGGACTCACTAAACCTTACAAATACTGCCGAGAATGAAAGGGAGACTACGGAAATAGTCAATACCCAATATGGCCTTAGCATATCACCCTAACTCTTAGGAGCAGTCTCGCTTGCCTTTGTGCATATAATAATAACGCTTCACAAGTATTAGATTGTCTTAGAGTTCCAGCTGTTCCACGAGATGGATATAATATGCGAAAAAAATCACGAAAGTAAGAATTGAAGAGCGATTGTTCCAATATAGAGCGAAGTTAAGATCACAGCATCTCGAAGTACAAGCCTCCTTCGCCTAGCCATTAGAAATATGGCTATTATCGTTATCACAGCAGCCCAGGCCACAGTAAAAGGCAGTATGCCAGTAGGCTGAATTACCGGAGTTACAGTGTATAGCGCAGCGAATATCATAACAGCAAGTAGTAGAGTATTATTCAAGACCTTAGATCCTAAGACATTCGCCACAGCGATAGATACGCCTCGCTCACCTTTCCGAGCAAGTATAATTATTGCCAATTTTTCAGGCATTTCACCAGCTATAGGACTCAAAATCAGAGCAATAACGATAGGAGCAACGCCTATAGCAGCTGAAACTCCTTCTAGGGCTAGAACGAACGGTAACGCGGCAATGAATAGGCCCGCACCACCCACGGCGAGTAAAGCAGCTCCTTTCCCAGGCGAGCCGTGTGCCTCTTTATTGTCTATCTTTTTGGCCTCTTTCTTGCCTTCATAGAAGGCAAAAATTAGATAAGCAACGAACATAGCTAGGAAAATTACGCCATCTAGCAGACTATAGCCATCATAGAATAGAATCACGGCCACCAATGCCGATACAACCAGAAAGATCATGTCGAGCCTGAACTCGTCTACCTTCACCTCTTTTAGTCGGACTCGTGCGAGGGATGTTGTAGCTACTATAACCATTATAGATAAACCGACAGTCATCATGAGAATATTGCTTCCAAACGCAGATCCCATAGCAGTTCCATGAAAACCTCGTAACGCGGCAGAGGCAACGATAAAGATCTCAGGGAGAGTAGTAGTTATGCTCAGAATTGTGCGTCCTACAAATTTTCCGCCCAGCTTGTAGGAGAGTGATTCAGCACCTAGAGAAAGTAAAAAACTTGAGAAGATCAGAATTGTGAACCAGAGTATCAGCCACAAAATTGGAACTAGGACTTCAGCCATGGACCTTACTGTTTAGAGAATTATCTATTACGATCTTATTTAGGGATTATGGGTACGAGATGACGCAAAGGTGACAACCGCGGTCACATAGTAGATCTAGTCAACTGGTCGCCTGTACTTTCTTTATCATCAACCTCAATTACCACTTTTGAGTATTCATGATTTTTTAATCTCAAAGTAATACACTTCGATCCATTCTTCACATACCAAAAGGACTTTCCTTCTTTTATCCAAAAAGTTCCTGCCATGAAAAATTTCGGAATGTGTGTACCTAACCGGCGAGCGTACCATAACAATGTGACGTTATCTGTTGAAACATGTACTATTGATCGACGAGGAATGTTCAATGTACGCTTCATTGCCAAGAACTTCTGTAACCCGTTGAACCTAAAGACTACACTGTCTCTATCGAACTCAACCTTAACCAATTCCTACACAATTTTGGAGGTCCAAGAATAAGAAGTCTCTGTTTCCTCAGAATCTTGGACGACATAACCCTTTTATCCTAACCGTTTCCGCACCAAGATAATGTCTAAGGAACAGAAGGCCAAGTCAAAGTCTCAGATAATAGGAGTAGTCTTGCTAATAGTTGGACTCGTTGTTGGAATCGCAGTTGGATTCTTTGCAGTACCCGCTGTCTCACCTCAGGAACCTGCAGCACCCGCTGTCTCACCTCAGGAACCAGATGAGAAAGCTATGATGACTGAGAAGATTCATGCCCCTATCCCAGATTCAGCTAGAGGACCCGCTATAGATCAGAGCAAGGGTTACCTCGTTCAGGAACTCGGAGAACCGGGTAGCGGACTCTATTGGTTGACGGAGGGAACTTATCACGCAATGTTCCTTACTACGGGAGAGGGAGTTATCGTTGTTGATGCTCCACCAAGTATCGGACAAAAACTGCTTGATGGCATTAAAGAAGTTACAAATGAGCCCATAACCCACGTAATCTATAGTCACACTCATGCAGATCACATTGGTGCGGCAAGCATGTATCCTTCTGATGTAATCATTATCGCTCA
>JAPUIC010000006.1 GCA_027297425.1 Nitrososphaerota archaeon
CATCGATCATACACATCTCCTGAGATCATCTCCAACGAGCCTTTGATAAATTGGAGGTCGTTTGAGTCTTCCTTCAGAGTTACAATACGACCGATCTGCCCAGCTTCGCCTCTTTCCTTTACAGGCAGATTATCTATTCCACGAGCAGCATCGTAGAAATACGCAGCTTGGTTCTTCCCAAATGTACGAACGAGCGCTTCCAGTCTCAACTCACGCAGATCTCCTATCTTGCTGACCCCTAGGTCATTCATCCGAACGAGCATCTTTTTCCCAATTCCAGGCAATTGACTTATTGATAATGGTGAGAGAAAGTCAAGAACATCTTCAGTCCTCACTAATTTAAGCCCGTCGGGTTTGCAGAATTCCGAGGCTATCTTAGCAACAAGTTTGTTCGGAGCTAACCCAATCGAACTAGTTAGACCGACTAACCTTCGTATTTTTTCTTTCAATGAATTTGCTAGATCTTCAGATCCTTCAAAATCCTTATCCAAGCGACGTGTAATTTCTATATAACACTCGTCAAGACCAGTTTGTTCGATAGGGTCACCGTATTCCCTAGCTATAGCCATAACTTTTTCGGACAAATCAGAATACATTTCTCGATTCATTGGGAGAAAAATAGAATCTGAGATATCTATCAAAAATTTCTTAGCTGTTACGATGGGAATTCCTGATTTTACCCCAAATTTTCTAGCTTCATAATTTGCAGTGCTGATTACACCACTATCTTCGCTTCTGCCCGAATACACACAAACCATGAGTGGTTTTCCTTTCAACTGCGGGTTCCTAACTTCTTCGCATTGCGCGAAGAAATAATCCAGATCCAAATGAACGATGCACCTTTGCATCTCTGGCAACGTCATCAACCCATTAGATTTGAAGAGTTACCTATATTACTCTAATTCTGGTACGAGACAAGCATATAAACACCCTTAAGATCACGATATTTGAAGAAGGTTGAAGAAAGAGTACGTAGTAATAGAGATCGCAGCATCTCAAGATGGAGGGCCCTTCGTATTCATCTCTCTAACAGACCCAAGAGAAGTGAGAGAGAGTTTTCAAACGCCAACGGCTCCACCATCACTTGCGGTATCGTCTATGGATGATCTTATGAAGGGTCTTAACAAAGCCTTTTCGGGGATGTCAAAAGGGATGTCGGGACGATTTATGACCACCCTGAAGATGGATATTAAAGAGTACGAGGACTCTGGATTGAAGGTCGGCGATAAGATCAATCTCGAGATCGTAAAGGTAGAAGAAGGTACCTAGTACCTGCCATTTCGTCGTAGAGATAAATTAAGTGCTCCGGCCGGGATTCGAACCCGGGTCATCGACTTTGAAGATCATCTAATTCTCCATCGTGTTGAGAGGCCGACATACTTGGCCGAGCTATACTACCGGAGCTCAACTTTGAGGCACTTAGGGTATAAGAAATAAGCCTTTTCGTGCAGTTTAGTTGGTTTGGTCCTATCTGACGATACCTTTCGTAGCGAATTTGACATCAGCTGCTTTCACAGTTTTCCTTCCTGCATGAGATGCAAGTTCAGCAGCTTGCCTTGCTATCTGTAGTCCTATCTCTTCCATCGCTAACCGGAGCTCTTCTGCTGCGTCATCACCGACTCGCTGGCCTCCACCTTTCTTTATTATCCTATAAGCTGCTGCCAGACCGATCTCAGGATCTCCCAACTTGATTCTCGGATTAGCGGTTATCGTTTACTCTATTTATATTTGAAGACTATTCTGAAGGCTTATTCAAGAAATGGGGATGATTCAAGGCCATTCCTTCTTCTCCGGCTAGTTATCACGTTTTTTCCTTTTTTTGGCTTAGATTAGTTATCGCTGCTATTGCGTCAGAAAACCCACTAATCCTTACAATTCCTTCACCCCTGATATCTCGATTCCACGGCTGGTCGAACAGAAGGACAAGTTTACCTGACGCGGCTATATTTTTAGCATTTAACGGCGAATCATCTATGAAGACATCAAAATCAAGTGCACTCTTCAATGGTCCGTAGTCGACAACAATCATATCGTTGTAGGAAATCATCTTGTCGCTTAGCCAAGCTTTTACGCTTGGAATGGAGGATGTTGACCGAGCAGTAACAATAGATACATCGCCCAGCTTGCTCAGATCACTAACTTTTTGACTTAGCATCGTCTCACACGGCGGTATCGATCTCCAATTTTTCCAAGCAAGTTCAAAAATTCGATCAAATTCCGCTCTATCGATATTTAGGCGACCAAAAAAATCCCAATGGTTTACTTCATCTTTTTTTACCGAGTTATGGTGTTCTGCATTGTATATATCAAGCCAGGTAACTATGATATCAGCTAGAACTCCATCGACATCTACCGCTATTTTCAATAGTAATCAGCTACCAGGTTCCCAAGATAAGATTTCCGTTTTAAGGGGGATTGATCAAAGCCTATATATTACGTTCTTAGATAATTTTGCACCGAGATATGAATAGGGTACGCAGACTCTCAATGAAGTTACTAGAGGAATTCCCCGATCGATTTTCTGGCGATTACGAGAAGAACAAGGAAGTTCTAGCCGAGGTGGCCCTGATTCGTAATAAGCGGTTAAGAAACGAAATAGCTGGGTTTCTAACTTCCAGCTTGGTAGAATCTAAGACCGCAGAAAAGCCCGCCAAAGAAACCAGTGAATAAACGTCAGAGGGTAAATATGCTAAAGGTGAAATTCCTAGGCCCTCTAAAGTCACTTATTGGCAACGAATCAATCGAATTGACTAAGAAGGAGGTTCGTCTCGAGGACCTAATGGAAGCCATTAAAGAAGTATCACCCCAATCTGAAAAGGAAGGTCTTGACCCATCTGGAATTATATTCATCGTAAATGGATCTGCCTTAGAGATGCAGGAAGACAAGTCGCGCTTACTGAGAGATGGTGATGAGATAATACTTCTTCCAGTCGCACACGGTGGGTAGTAACACTAGGAATATAGATTTAGTTCGCAATGTACCATATCTCTATTCATTCTACGACAATTGGAGTTTGGGGATTCAGAAAAATCAAGGGAATGAACCCTCCAGAATTATTCGATCGATTGAGAAATAATCATCCCGAGGTCGTGATCCAGATAATAAATGCAAAATTTGTAGCAGGTCTAGATCATGTTAGGAAAATAGCGTATCAAGTCCTATTAGATATCCAGGAGAAAAAGCTTCTAGTTCAAAAAGAGGATTTACACCTTCTGATGAAGATGACGTGCCAGGCTCAGATAGCCCAAGCGATTAAGGTTGGAGGAGTTGCTGGATCCATCGATGTAGTGGTAATAGGTTTAGGCAAGAAGAGAGACGTTGACGATGTATCTCTAACATTGAACAAGTTATTCGGGAAAGATTCTAATGAAGTTATTCTTCTTGTGCCTGCGAGACAGAAGTTCTTGATGTCGTTTCATAATATACCTAAGCACCTCATTCTAAGTTTAGAGAAGAGAGGTAGAGACATAACGGACATACTGGTAGAAAAAGCCGCTTTGCTATGTTTGCGTAATTAGGATCTATTGAGATTATATGTCTAGTTCTGCTGCGCTCAAGGCACCTGATCTAAGCACCGTTAACTC
Organism: Nitrososphaerota archaeon; assembly: GCA_027297425.1. Taxonomy (GTDB): domain Archaea; phylum Thermoproteota; class Nitrososphaeria; order Nitrososphaerales; family JAPUIC01; genus JAPUIC01. The sequence continues at coordinate 3,586 of JAPUIC010000006.1, forward strand.
GTCTCGCGAAACATCAACTACCGTAGATTCTATCCCTAGTTGACAATTTCCACCGTCTAAGAGAATATCGAAGGAACTTCCAAGAAGTTCTACTACCTCATCTGCGGATGACGGTGATTTTTTCCCAGATTTATTCGCGCTCGTTCCTACCAACATCCCTCCTGCTAGCGTAATGAGGCGTAACGTCCGAGGGTCAGAAGGCATCCTAACGCCCATACTACTACCTCGGTGAGCCACAGCCAACCCTCTCCAGGACTCTTTTAGTGTAGCAACAATGGTTAGGGGACCTGGCCAGAATCGCTTCGCTAGTTTTTTACCTATCGGGGTAAATGTTACCATTTGTTCGGCGGTCTTTAGTGAATTCACTAAAATCGGGAGGGGTTTATTCTTCCGAGCTTTTGTCGCTTCCAGCCTACGAACGGCATCATCGTTAAGGGGATCACAGCCGATACCATAAACCGTGTCAGTAGGGAAGACAACTAGTCCGCCTGCAGATATAACCCGAGCTGCCTCACCAATTCCCTGATCATCGCAGGCAAGTCTCTTCATATGCCGTTTTTTGGCTATCAGATAGTATTTATGAATTCAATGGGGAAAGAGGATCAGAAAAAATTATTAGGATGCTGATACAAGACATTACTTTCAGGTGACGATATCGGTGTCGAGTAGCGATGTTGAAGAAGACTTAGATGATGTTGGTGACGAAGGGTGGGAAGAAGACTTTGATGAATAAACCAGTTTTTTTTCAGATCGTCTCTGCCCCAGATCATTAATTTCTAATACTTTAAGTGTCGGGATTTCGAGTTAGGCTCACACATTGGTACAAATAACACCGATATTAGTGATTAACTTCAAGAATTACTTAGAGGTTTCCGGTGCGAAAGCGCTCGGCCTTGCCAGAGCTGCTGAAAACGTTTCAACCGATCTCAATGTTAATATCGCGTTGGTCCCACCAATTCCATCTATAGCCACCATATCCGACGGTGTATCGCTGCCTGTATTTTCGCAACATGTAGATTCCGCTAAGATAGGTGGAAGTACGGGATCCATTGTTCCAGAAGTATGCAAAGAAGCAGGAGCTGTGGGAACCCTAATCAATCATAGTGAGATGAGGGTTAGTGAGGACCTGATTAGAGAAGTGATCCCAAGGATACGAGGCCTAGGCATGCAGTCTATAGTATGTGCAGCAACACCAGATGAAGTCTCTAAATTTGCACCCCTGACTCCCGACTTCATAGCGATCGAACCACCCGAATTGATAGGTTCTGGAACAGCTGTTTCTAAGGCGAGACCTGAAGTCATAACCGACTCAGTCAAGGCAGCTGCTCAGCATCCAAGTGTATCAATTCTCTGCGGCGCAGGTATAGTAACAGGTGAAGACGTCACTTCAGCTATCAACTTGGGAGCAAAGGGTATCTTGGTAGCAAGTGGGATTGTAAAGGCCTCGAATTGGGAGGATAAAGTTAGAGAGCTTGCGCAGCCGTTAGTCAGATAGTTCTCTTTTTTACCAGTCGACTACAGGCCACCAAGCAGGCATCTTCGCTCTTTGAGCGATATCTAGCTGATCGTACGGCTTGATATCCAGAACCGGGCTATTATCTTCTGCATCTAGTCCCTTCACAGTGAGTATATTTTTCTTTCTCTCGATTATCTCTACAAGGGTGAGTCCTATTGGATTAGGTCTCTTAGCTCCCCTGGTGACGAAGACGCCGACGAGAGGTAAATCCTCCCTATTTTGGGGATGAGCTTTTAACACATTCCGGTCGGATTCATCAGCCAAATGGAACAAATAGAGAACGAACATATGAGAAAATTGTTCGATCCCTTCTAGAGCTTCAGTCAATTCCTCATCGATTACTATCTCGCTAGTGGCTGCCTTGCCAGTAGCCACCTGGTCCTTGAGAGTTCTAATGAATCCTATAGGTTTTAAGGTCGGATCTTTCATTAAACCTACAACTAGTAGATGATTTCAACGCAATAATAAGCGTTAGGCTCTCTTAAGTTATAATTTGACATCTCTATCTATTGATACGTCGAGTATACCTGGAACGCCTTCCTTCGTCAATCTCCTGAGCGCAGGAACGATATCTTCAGACCTTGAGATTTGAGCCCCGCATGCGCCGAATGACTCGGCTAGTTTAACAAAATCAGGGTTGTTAAACTCGATTCCCACATCCCTTCCCTCAAGGCGCGGCAATCTTTCAGCATTATAGCACCCGTCATTGAAAATTATGGAAATTACATCTAGCCTCTGCCTAACTGCGGTCTCCAGGTCCTGTATGGTCATCATAAAGTCTCCATCACCTATTAGACATAATACTTTCTTCTCAGGTCGAGCTATCTTAGCGCCGAGAGCAGCGGGGAAGGCGAAGGCCATTGGTCCAAACTCCCCAGCCTTGAGAAGAGACTGTGGAGTCGTCACAAGCATCCTGCTTGCGAACAGAGCATGCTTACCTGCACCGATTGTCATTATAACATCCTTGCCGCTGAATCGCATTACTTCACGTATGATCGCCTTAGGATTAACCGGAGATCCAGTAGACGACGAGAGGAAAGCCTTTCTTTGGCTAGCCAAATTTTTCTGCAAATTTTTGAGGATATTTTTAGTCCATTTCTTCTCACTTTTCAGATCCAATTTGATAAGATCTAGAAGTTGCTGTAGGAACGTATTGACGTCAGCCACCGACCCTGTAGTTACCTCATATTGTCTACCTATTACATCGGAATCTAGGTCAACTTGAACGATTTTAGCATCAGGAGATACTATCGTCCAGCCACCTGTAGCCCACTCTCCGAATCGGAAGCCTAAGCTCATTATGAAATCAGCGGATTTGACAAGATCGTTACATGAAGGAAAGCCCCACCTGCCACTAGGTCCAAAGCATAGTGGATGATCTTCAGGTATTATACCCCTCGCATTCATGCTGAGTACAACAGGAATGGAAAAGAGCTCAGCTAACTCCAGAACGGAACGGCCAGCACCCGACCATACAGCACCTCCACCAACCATCATTACGGGAAAATCAGAAGCAATGAGACTATCAAGGGCTCGCCTCACGTCCGAGGTACGGGCGGAGATTCTTGAAGGGCCAAGCGAGAATCTAGTATTTTTTTTGGGAGGCTTGACCTCACAATACCCTAGATCTTCTGGAATGTCCAGATGGGTGGGACCTGGTCTACCAGTAAAGGTTCCTCGAATTACTCGGTCTATCAGTTTTGAGGCGAGTTTCGGATCCCGAAGCTGATAACTTTCTTTCGTTATGCTCTTGTAGACCTGCATCTGTTCCCATTCATTAAATGAATCGCGACCCAGCTTCTCAACCTCAACATTGGCTGTGATAGCGATTAGAGGAACAGAGGCACGGTAGGCGTTAGCTACTCCTAACACCATGTTAGCAGACCCCGGCCCCGCACCTGCCATACAGACTGCGGGAATGCCCGAAACTCTTGCATATCCATCGGCCATAGAGGCCGCAACCTGTTCGTGTCGAACTGTAGTAAAATTCATGGAGCCATTGCGAAATATGGCGTCTGTAATATCCAAAATGGATTGTGCGGGGATGCCAAAACTCTGTTCGATCCCAGAATCGACTAGTCTTTGAACCAGAAATTCGCTAACATTCATTTTTCTCACTCGTGGTTTTCTTAGGCATATTTGTAGGTTCGTTAAAATCTTATGATTAATGAAATTTTTATATTACTCAGGACAATGAGTGAGGTCTAATGCTGCAACATGAAGAGAATAGGGTTCTAACTTCGGTAGGTCCAGGTACACCTTGCGGAAAATATATGAGACGTTTCTGGCACCCCGTTGCAGTATCTGACGAGTTAAAGGCTGAGGAACCAGTGAGAATTCGGATTCTAGGCGAAGATTTGGTAATGTTCAGAGGTAGTAGCGGGGAGATAGGGATACTCGGCCTCCATTGCTCACATAGATGTGCTTCTCTTGAGTTTGGGAAGGTCGAGGAAAATGACTTAAGATGTAGTTATCATGGCTGGCTTTATGATCGCCAGGGCCACTGCCTAGAGCAGCCAACTGAACCAGAGGATAGCACGTTTAAGGATCGTATTACGCATAAAGCTTATCCGGTACAAGAAGCTGCAGGCTTAGTCTTCACCTATATGGGTGGTGATGATCCACCCCCAATTCCAAGATACGAGGCAATGTTTCGTGAGGACGGTCATAGATATGTCTACAGCATGTATACTAACCCTGCTAATTTTTTACAGATCGTCGAAAATGGGTCATGCGATGCATTCCATGTCCCCTTCTTACATGGGAGTAAGGTCGATCGTTACATTTACCGAGAGGGGCGCGAAATGCATTGGTTCCGTGAGACAGATTATGGTCTTGCTAGCCTTACTCTTCGCAAGCCAGTAAAGGAAGGAGATACTACAGTCTATGCCCATATAACATCATCAGTCATGCCCCACCTGACTAAAATCACTCTTAGGCCTCTGAGGAACATGGAGGGGCACGAGTACGCGATGCCTCCCATCGAACTAATGGTGTGGCATACCCCGGTCGATGATTACAACACAACAGCGTTTGAGCTACTCTTCATTCCTGGAAAAGACTATGATAAGGCACAACTGGACAAATACATAGATGGTGTTGCTATGACAAAGGACTACAAGAAATCATGGCCCCCAAAACGGGATGAGAGGGGAAGATATCTTCTGGAGAGTGTACCAGAACAAGATGCAGCCATGGTTGTGAGCCAGGGACCTGTTTCGCCTCGCCATAACGAACATCTCGCAACTTCAGATATTGGAGTAATTATGGTTAGGAAAGTCCTCAAGGAGGGAATAGATAATGTCGCGGGAAACCGTGATCCAAAAGGGGTTGTGAGACATGATGATATTATTCAGATACCATCTACAGATGAGTGGATAGAGGTCGGAGCCGAAAGAGAGGTTGGAGCGATCATGAAGGATATCGGTGAGCGATGGGTTACGACGGGAGATCTGACCGTAAAAGGTTAGATTGTCAGTATGTATACAGCATCAGACCTTTCGCCGTTGCTTCGCTAATCTATCTCCCACCTTATAGTGCTCTCCTCTTAAGACCAGCTCAGCATCCTCAGCGCATTCCTTTGGCCAGTATCCGAGAGGGTAGCCATACCATGGTTCTATTAGATTCAACTCTGGAAGTTTGAGCTCTTTCCATATGTCTAGGGCCTTCTCCATGAACTCCTTCTTGGGAAGAGAAGTGGGCGGATATGGATACTTTATAGTGGCATCGATCAATAACCCCGAACTGCCGACACCTCCTGGAAATTCTTTCTCTTCTTTGCTATCATCCGGTCTAAACGCTGAAAGATCCAGACCCGGGATCTTGCCGGTTATAGTACGGATATCTCGAGCAGGTTGAACTCTCCAACTAAGAGCCCAGATTACGGAATCTAGTGATCGGGGGTCGATATCCGCGTCTACGACAATGTAGAACTTACCCCATCTTGACTCATACCCTGCTGCACAATTAAGTATCTGCCATGGTTGTGCATTATTGATCTTTTTCACTTTTATCACACACCATTGACGCTGGCTCATTTCGTGCCATGCAACATCTAAAACTCCAGGGAGTTTACAATCATGGCTCAAAAATTTAAACAGGATATTTTCTGAAGCAATTTGGCCTACCTTACTACTCTCGCTTGGAGGGAACTGGCTAACAATATGGACATAGATCGGGTTTCTTCGACTAGTCACTGCCGTAACTTCAAAGATAGGCCGTGGGAGTATGTCGGTCGCCAAATAGCCTGTATATTCGCCAAAGGCATTACCAGGTTCCATATATTCGGTTGAAACTAAACCCTCTATGATAAACTCGGCCTGAGCAGGAACTTCAATATCTACAGTTTTGCACTTAACTAGGTCTATAGCCTCACCCCCAAATCCGCCGGCAACCGAAAGCTCGTCCACCCCATAGGGGAGTCGGGAAGCAGCCACGTAAAATAAGGAAGGAGGTCCACCGATTACTATTGCTGCAGGCATCGCTTTACCGCGTTTCTTCCAAGCTTTCCAATGGATCATGCCATGGTTTATGCCGTATATCTCCCAGAGGAGCTTCTTCTTCCCAAAAATATGTCCTGAATAATTACCCATATTCCGAATACCTGTTTCGGGATCTTTCGAGATGAACTGAGTGCTGGTTCTGATCTGTCCGCTATATCCAGGAACTTCCACAGGAACTGGCATTAATTCGAGTCCCTGGCCGTCTTCAGACAATTTTTCGCCGTCACATACAGAATCTTGTACTGGGCCGGTACTTACCAATTCGGGCTCTACTGGATTTAGCTGGGCGTTGGTCCATTTTTCTTGTACGGCTTTACTCGTAGGCTCACATCCTATTCCCAGCGCGTAAATTTGAAGCGAAGATGCATAGATCCCAGTTGCTACCCTAGTATCATATTTTCTACCTCTAATATCGACCACATTTTCGAAGAGGAAGCCATGCCGATCCTCTTCGGGCAGTCCCCTATATTGGAGCCTTACCAAGGATGCAAGTTCCGTCTGCAAGACAGTAGGCCTGTTAATCCGGAATAGCTTGCTATTATTTTCTAATAATTCGAGGTGATTTCTAAGATCCTTCGGATAGCTCATAAACAGAAATATCTTCTAACTATCTATTATTAATTCCCTTGCAGTAGTTTGAGTATCGATTCAGGGCCAGCATGCGTAGTACGCATCCTTTTTCCTATCGCATCTTCAATCGCCTGAATGAGAGTAGGTACGGCACCTATCGGCCCTGCCTCGCCGATCCCACGAACGCCGTGGGACAGGTTTGAAGGCTGCTCTACAAACTCTGTTTCGATATCTACGGCTTCACCCGAAGATGGAACTCCGGCATCGCCTATCGATCCGATCAGTGGAACTCCTTGATTATCGTAAACCATTTTTTCGTGAAGTACCTGACCGATGCCTTGAAGGATACCTCCAGAAACCTGTCCTTCCGCAAGCAACGGGTTCAATACTCGTCCGGCGTCATCTATCGCTTTGTACTTGATAACTGTCACCCGTCCTGAACTCCTGTCTACTTCTGCGACCGCTATATGCACACCATAAGAAATGATATTTCCTGACTTGTAGAATACAAAGGCCTTAAGCTCGCCATACTTCCTGATCAAATCTTCCAGTTTTAACTTGAGAGGCGTATGAGAGTGTTGAATAAAGTTAGTATCGAAAGTTAGGCCTTCCCTAGGAACGGCCATCAATTCACTAGCCTTATCGAACATTTCCGCTCTTACTTTCCTCGCTGCTTCTATCACAGACGCTCCGCCTATAGCCGCGCTCCGACTACCGAAGGTCCCATTGCCCTGAGGCAAGAGGTCAGAATCGCCATAAATTACATCAACACGATCCATCTCTACTTGTAATTCATCTGCTACAAGTTGAGCTAGAATAGTAGAATGACCTTGTCCATGAGGTCCTAGACCGGTGATGACTAGAATTCGTCCATCCGGTTTGATTTCTACGGAGGCGCCTTCACCTTGATCCAACCTGCTAAGTTCAACATAATTTGAGAGTCCTATTCCTATTAATCTGCCTTTTCTTTTTTCTGCAATAGTCCATTCTTTATATCGCTGATAGCTCGCCAAGGAACTCCTGAAAATGGCATGGTAATCTTCGGGGTCGAGTGTAATCCCTAACGGGGTGGAATAGGGCATCTCATCATATCTAACGAGGTTTCTTAGTCGGATATCAACAGGATCAATTTTGAGCTCTGCTGCAAGTAGATCAACCATTCGTTCTATGAAGAACGCCGCCTCAGGTCTCCCAGCACCTCTATAAGGTCCAGTCGGAGTCTTATTCGTGTATACGCTTAGGACCTCAACCCTTGCAGACTTTATAGCATACGGCCCTATTAGCTGAGTACCTACAAATGGGCCGTTGCTAGAGTTCAAGTGGTAAGCATAGGCACCAATATCAGCAATTACCTGGGCCTGCAGTCCCAGAATTTTCCCTGAAGAAGTGGCAGCTAGCTTCACCTTCGCTCGGATATCGCGAGCATGGTGAGTTGCAGTCAGGTGTTCGTACCTAGTCTCTATCCATTTAACCGGTTTCTTAAGGATCATTGAGGCGTAGCAAGCCATAACATATTCGGGGTAAGTCGATCCTTTGCTCCCAAAGGCACCCCCAACGTCTGTCTGGTAAACGTGTAGGTTGTCCTCCGGGGTTCTCAAGACCGAAGCTAATCCGCTTCGAATTCTATAAGTTCCCTGGGATGAGATCCAAATATTGAATCTTGATCCATCCCATCTTACCAGAATTCCTCTAGTTTCAATTGGATTTGGCATTATTCTGTGACTACTCATATCATCCTCGACGATCTTGTCTGCGTCCTCGAACACCGATTCTATTTCCTTACTCCCTAGTGTAGCGTTCACGCAGGTATTCGTTCCTAGTTTCTCATGAACTATTGCAGAACCCGTCTTGAGTGCATCAATAGGATTCGTCACTGCAGTTAGCGGCTCATAGTCTACAGAGACGAAATCATCCATATCTTCAGCACTGTATCGATCTCCCGATATAATACCGGCAACAGGTTGACCTACAAACTTAACGGCATTATCCGCGAGAACAGGAAGTCTTACCATATTGGATCCTGGATACGGAGCAACTGGAACCCAGTTCTCGAAAACCGTCTTAATATCTTCGGATGATATAACTAGTGGGCATCTTTTTTTTGCGTCAAGCAGATCTAGGTGCTTAATCTCTGCGTTAGCATAAGGACTTCTGATTATCCTCAAGAATAAAGTGTCTGGGGGATTTAGATCATCGATATAGCTCCCGCTACCTTCTAAATAAGCTAACGACTCTCTGGCCTTGATGCTCTTTCCGACATAAACCATTTTGCTCGGCTACTCCTTATACGTCTTGACTAATCCTATCTGTGTAAAACCTGACCTAATAAGTAGATAAATGAGCTATTTCCCACTTGGGCAGAGAAAATATTGAGAGGCCGACTCGTCTCAAAAGATTCTGTAAAATACCTTACCCAAGATCCCGAGAAGCTCAACTATCTTAGGTCTAGAACGCCATTTCATCGTTTCTCAGAAAATGAGTATCTGAGGAGATGGGATAAGATGAGAAAGTTCATGAGATCTCATCAGATACAGTGCATGCTAATCTCAGGAGGCAACTCTGGTTGGTTGAAGGGCTGGAGCAATGTGAGATATGTTTCAGAGTATATAGGGAGCCAAGAATCAAACTGTTTTGTCGTATTTCCACTGGAAGGAGACCCAGCAATTTGTGGAGTAGGTCCAACATATGCTCATAGACTTTATCGATCTATCATTGACGATTTACGAGCAGGCCCGTCTGCTATATTAGCAGCCCATAGGATAACTGAGCTTGGATTAGAATCTACGAAGATAGGGATCGTAGAACATACCTCGATGCTGCCAAGAAATGTCTGGGAAGGGCTGCAAGTAAAACTGCCTCGAGCCAAGTTTGAATTCGTAAGCAAAGAATGGTGGGATGAAGTACGCTTTCCTCTAAGTACGGAAGAAGAGGAGTGGATGAAGCGCTCAGGAAAGATCGGTGATCAGTGTTTAGAGGCCATAGCAGAAAAGATGAGGCCCGGGATGACAGAGGATGAGCTGTTCGCCACATCAACAGGTACAGCTATTGCGAACGGAGGTGAGCACGAATATATGAGCCTCATAGGATCTCATTCTATGCTAGATCCGGACGCAGATGACACTAGTGCCACTCCGAGAGATAGAGTCCTCCGAAAAGGAGATATTATTTTAACTGAAATAGGTCCAGAATACAACGGGTACGAAACCCAGTGCGGTTGGCCGATAACCCTTGGGAAACCTACTAAAGAGTACGACCAAATGTTTGCCGTAGCCCTTGAAGTTTACAAAAAAGTGGTCGGGCTCTTGAGAGAAGGATGCGATACTGATAAGATACTAGAGGCAGGTGATCTCATCGATGAAAAGGGCTACAAATGCGCTGGACCTCCGTTGTTGCACGCTTTACCGTCAGGATTGAGTGGAAACGATCTCTTTGTACCGCAAAGAGGTCAGCTGGAATCGTTCATCATGATGGGCAGAACAATTAAGAAGATGGAACTCAGAGCCGGTGTACCCGTCAGTGTCGGAGTTAGCGTCGCTCGAAGAGACGAACTTGCAGGGTTGTATATAGGAGATTCATTCATAATTAGAAAGGGTCCGCCCTCCAGGCTACACAGCTATCCTACGCAGATGACTCAGATTTAGTTGCAGGTATCCGCCATAGCCGAACTGGTTACGGTCTCCTGGTGACTAAGGAGAATACGAAAAGTGTAAGAATGCTTTTGAAGTATGTAACCGATTCTCAGCCTGATCAAAGGCCACACATTGTTTACCGTAAGCGACAGTCTTAGTAATCTCCTCTCCTATTTTCCAAGGTTGACAGTGCATAACTATGGAATTCTTGTTCGTTATCTTCAATAGTTTTTCGTTCACTTGATAGCGAGGGAAGAAGATCTTGGTCCTTTGCTCAGATTGATCTTCGAAACCCATACTCGTTGCCGCATCAGTCATAATCACATCTGCGTTTTTTGCAGCCTCCTTAGGCTCCGTGGTTACTTTCACGATGGAACCCGATTCTTTTGCATTACTCAGAGCCGTCTTAACAATTCTCGGGTCTGGTACGTATTCCTTAGGCGATGCTACAAAAAGATCAAGGCCAACTTTACTGCAGGCTATGAGAAGAGAGTTCGCAACGTTGTTCCCATCACCGATAAAAGCTACTTTCAAGGCACCCAACTTTCCTTTTTTCTCGTTTATAGTAAATAGGTCTGCAAGCGCCTGCATTGGATGGTGGGTATCGGATAAAGCATTGAACACCGGTATCGTGGACCATTTTGCAAAGATCGTTAGGTCATTGTGAGAGTGAACCCTTGCTATTATCCCGTCAAGATATCGCGACATAACTTTTGCCGTATCAGAGATGCTCTCCATTCTCCCGAGCTGGAGGTCATTCCATCCTAGATAGGTCGAGTGGCCGCCCAATTCCCGAATTGCTACCTCTATTGAGAGTCTTGTCCGAGTACTAGGCTTCTGAAAGATCAGAGCGAAGGTCTTTCCTTCTAGTGTGTTCCATAACCTGTGTCTTGTCCTATCCTTCTTTAACAGGGCGGAGAGACTCATAATTTCAACGATTTCCTTCCGGGTATATTCTTGGAGGCTCATCAAGCCTCTTGCTTTCGGTTGTAATTTTGATGGAATAATCATTACACCTTGGGCTTAGTTGAATACCATGGAGATCACTTTATCGGGCGAGAAAGGCTCAAGGTCTTCGTATTGTTGTCCAACACCAAGAAACAGAATAGGCTTCTTCGTCGCATGTGTTATCGAGAGTGCAGCGCCTCCCTTTGAATCAGCGTCGACTTTTGTCAGGATGGCACCATCAAAATCAGTGAATTTCAAGAATTCTTTCGCTTGCGAAACCGAATCGTTCCAGGCCAAGGCATCACCCACGAACAACTTGAGATCGGGGTTGGAGACCTTGACGATTTTGGAGATCTCCTCCATCAGATTGTGTGAGGTCTGCATTCTGCCGGCAGTGTCTATCAGAACGACATCTATATTATGAGATTTCGCATAGAGGATAGCATCTCTAGCAACTGCAGCTGGGTCCGAACCGTACTGTTGGGCTATAGCTCGCACAGATACATTCTTCGCATGCTGGGTTAGCTGCTCAATTGCTCCCGGCCGATGAGTATCAGAACAGGCCATAACTACTGAGAGACCTCTACTTTTGAGCAGGAATGCGAATTTTGCGACCGTGGTAGTTTTGCCTGTGCCGTTAATCCCTAGGAAGAGAATTACATAGGGTTCTTTCATCTTTTTTTTCGCCTCTATGCCTGAAAAAAGGTCGATACTTGCAGCCTGCGTGAAAATCCGGTTCAAGGCTTCACTCATCTTCTGTCTTACCATGACGGTTGGGTCTGAGGTTCTCTTTACTGATTCGTCCAGCAAGTAAGGTCTAATCTCGTTTGATAGTTCCTCAGCGACCTCCTGGGCCACATCGCTCTCCATCATGGAAATTTGAAAGTTCCACAACATCTCGTCGACCTCTTTAGCGGTCAAAGACCTCTCTTTGACAGTTTTAACCAGACCAGAAAAGGACGATCTGAGCTTATCGAACAACTAAGCCATTCCTTGTTTGGACTGGGCCTGTTGAACTATCTCGTTTAATTCCGCCCTAGCTGCTCCAATTCTCTGCTCGAGTTCGTTCCTCTGGGCCTGAATACTCGTGTTTAGTCCCTCGAGAGCCTTCACACTTTCATCCAGGGAGACGAGCGCCTCATCTTTGCTCTTCTCGACAGCTACATTGGCACCGATACCGACAACTAACTTACCGATATCAGATGATGATTTCAATTTCAGGTATACACTAGAACCAAGCGGGACCAAGATTTCTTGAGCTCCGGAATTGAGACTCTGTACTGCTTCGCTCGCACCCCTACCTTGAATGACTTGGCCCGTTACCATCTGCGCTCTTTGTGTTAGCTCATTGAGATATTCCTCCATCATCTTTAGATTTGCAGCTACAGACTGTAATTTTTCTTGGTCGCTCATTGTATATCGATTTCTTTACAAGAGGAGAGATTTAAACAAACCTCTTCCTTTACGAAGAGATCATTTAGTTATTATTTTAGTGCCATCTTCGGCCAACACAACCGTATGTTCGAACTGGGCTACAGGCTTGCCCTTTTCTTCAACCAAGACAGCATATCCCCGAATAATTTTGCGTTTGATCAGTTTGGATATCAGTGAACGCGTATCTACAGGTTCCAATACATCGTTCAACCAGCGTATTGCGAAAGGGAGCGTCCGATATCTTGACCAAATTGTATCACATAGACGGTCCAGATCCTTATCGCCAGTGCGCTTTCTTGTAATCATGCTAAAGATAGTGGTCTTGGAACCCTCCCTGACGAGTCCAGCTCCGTCCGGTAAGGTGAGAAAGGGTTCGATGGCGTAGACTTCACCATGAGTAAACTGAACCGATCCTGGGACCCATGAGTTAGGAATCGATTTACCCGCATGGATCTTATATCGATCTAAGGAATGGCCAGAAAGATTAACGATAGGTCTGAACCCCCTCCTTTTGGAACAATCGGAGACGATTCTCCCGATTTCGCCGAGTCGTACACCTTCTTTAGCAGCGCTCAAAGCCTCATTAAGAGTAACTTCGGTAGCGTCAAGAAGATCCACAAATCTGGGATCGAACGAGACTGTGGTAGCAGTGTCAGCAACGTATCCTTCAACTTGTACGCCTATGTCTATCTTTACAATATCATTATCATGCAATCTTCCCTTATCTGCTGGCTCAGCAGTATAGTGTGCTGCTATATCATTGATACAGACATTGCAGGGAAAGGCAGGTTTTCCACCCAAGTCGCCGATCATCGATTCAACTTCCTCACAGATGTCGATGATACGAGCGTCACTCGTGACACTCTTCCGAATACTCTCTCTAACCCTAGACGCGATCGATCCGGCCTTAAAGTACTCTGGTGGAATAGGATTAGACAAATTGCTGCACCAAGAGCAAGAAGAAACGATATTTAATCCCTTATGCATTTAAATTTAAACGTTAGCACGCCCCTAACATTCCTAGATGCTTAGCCAACTCGAGGAACTGGTGCGACCAACTTACCCAGGTCCGAGTATTTCGTTTTCTTTGGTAGATGGAGTTCGAGCACTGTTGGAACTCGGGGTGGACGCGATAGGGAGGGAAAGATTAGCTAAGAACTTAGGAATTGGTAACGGTGCTGTTCGGACTCTCATTAAACGACTAGAACGTATGGGACTCATCGAGAGAGGAAGAGGGGGCTCCAGGTTGACGAAGGAGGGTCAAAATGTTTTTGCGGCTCTCAGCGCTAGAATAAAAATAGGAGAGAACAATGGAGGACCTCTAGCGTCGGATCGATATACTGAGACAATCCTGATAAGAGGGGGGGCTATAGCCATCAAGATCGGCCTTGAACAACGGGATGCCGCTATAAAGGAAGGGGCGACAGGCGCTACTTCCTTAATCTTCAAGTCAGGAAAGTTTGTAATTCCTGGTGGTAGTCGTGACTGCGAGAAGGATTTTCCCGACGTGTTATGGCGAAAGTTAAGGACCGGTCTAAAGCCAACAGACGGCGATCTAATCGTCATATGTAGTGGTAGTAGTAAACAGATTGCTTCTAAAGGAGCATTT
>JAPUIC010000060.1 GCA_027297425.1 Nitrososphaerota archaeon
TTTGGGGATCTACATCTCCTTTAGGAGGCGGGGCAAAGGCAAAGCTAGAAGGGATCCATATGCTAACTTTTATGACGTGTCTTTGAGCGATGAAGAGATAGTGCAAATAAAAAGGTCTGGCGGCAATGAAAATGCCATTAATATTCTAGATGAGATAGTCAGAAAGCGCGGGAGTAATAAGAAATATTTGCTGCCTTCAGAAACTCTCAAGTTCAGTGAATATGATATACTGGGAATCCATCAATTTTCAGGAAAACATTTGTACGCTCTTGGATCAATAGGTTTTTACAAACCAAAACCAGATCGATAATCGGAAATGGTCTGCCAATCGTGATGAAAAGTCATTTGATTTGATGAGAACAGCTCTGCGTTCATTCATTCATTTCGAGTTCTGTTAACCTGTCAAGCAGGCCGGTCCTGCTATTCCCTATATACGCCTCCCCGCCGGTAATATTAGTACTGGAGTTCCAGGACAACGGTTATACACCTAACCATTGATCCACGTAATATGGCAACGGGTCAACCCCCCCCGACTCAGCCGGTCAAAGTTCTAAAGTTGGTAGATGAGGTACCCGGTGTAAAGTCATTATACCTCTCTTACAAGAAGAAAGATATTTCGTACCGTGCTGGGCAATCATTTCGCCTGTATGTAGATCCTGATGTTTCCAAGAACATTTTCCACCCCTTCTCCACAGCGTCCTCACCAACAGAAGATTATCTGCTCTTTACTACACGTATCCGAGAGGAGAGTTCCTTCAAGCAGGCTTTCCGTAAGCTCCTACCCGGCAACGAATTAACAATTATGGGGCCTGGACCTGGGGGACTTGCGCTTCCAGATGATTCATCAGGGGAGGTTGTCTTCTTAGGAGGCGGGATAGGAATTACCCCATTCAGAAGCATGGCCAAGTTTGCTACAGACACTGGGTTAAGCCACAAGATTACTCTGCTCTATTCTAGCAAAACAGCTGAAGATATTGTCTTCAGAAGTGAGTGGAAAGAACTCCAGGAAAGGAATCCTAACCTGAAAGTTGTTTATACTGTAACGAGACCTCAAGAAGGCAATCCTAAATGGAATGGAAGGATTGGCAGGATAGACTCGGATTTCATCCGACAGAATGTAAAAGAGATCGATAGGGTATATTTCTACATAGCCGGTCCTCCAGCTCTGATTACTGCATTAGGCGGAGTACTAGAAGATCTGAAGGTCGAGTCACAGAAGATACAGATAGAAGCCTTTCGCGGATACATCTGATTTAATTAATATCGCCATTCAGTATGCCGAATAGAGGAGATCACTCAATAGCGTTTTTTGGTTGGGACGAAAACAATAAGAGAACGAGACATTGTCTTCGGGATTTATATACGAACTGACTTGGTTTAAGGAAAAGCATGCGGAGAATTCAAGATGTGATGCACAGCCCAGTCGTCAGTATCGATGCGGAGAAGAGCGTCTACGAGGCCGCCGTCCTGATGGAACACCATAAGATAGGGTCTATTGTTGCTCTGGAAGGAGACAGATCCGTGGGAATACTGACCGAGAGGGATTTTGTCGGCCTCATCGCGAAAGAGAAAGTGTCAGCAAGTTCATTAAAAGTGGTCAATTTGATGACCAAGGCGCCAATTACAATAGGGGCAGACTCGACAGTAGACGAAGCGGGAGAGCTGATGACAAGACAGGGTATCAGGAGGCTTCTAGTTGTCGAACGGAACAAGCTTGTTGGGATAGTGACCAACCGAGATATTCTGCTAACCCTGCTGGAAGGTTTGGGATACGAGTCTATGTACGCTTGAACGAGTGAATAACATTACCGGTTCAAAACCATTGTTCTCTTCGCTCTTAAACGAACGCTATAACATTGAGAACAAACAACTGTTATTATTTCTGATTTAAATTGCTATCCTCGTGCTTGCGACTGAGCTGGATAAATCTCATTTTGCTCCCACCGGGATTGAAGGAGTTGATGAGCTTCTAGAAGGCCTAGGGATACCACGAGGCTATGCAGTGTTAGTTTTGGGAGGGCCAGGTTCCGGTAAGACAAGTTTTGGTTTCCAGTTCCTAATTAATGGCGTCTTAAAGTACGAAGAGCCAGGCGTTTTTGTGTCACTGGATGAGGATCCGAATCAATTACGCTGGAATGCTGCTAGAATGGGACTCGAGCTAGAGCCATTAGAGAAAGAAGGAAAACTATCAATTATTGATGCAACAGTTGTACGCTTCGTTTCGAAGGATGTTTCCGTTGGAGCAAGCTCAATCTCGGTGAGCAAAGGAGAATTTGCGATGGCCTCTGTATTAGAGATGATTAATAGGAAGATTATTGAAACGGGGGCAAAAAGGTTGGTCATTGATTCCCTCGCGTCTCTGATTTTGAGATTCCCCGACGAAATAGAACGGCGCGAGGCTGTTTCAAGTCTCGTTGACGCGGCTGTTGCTACAGGAGCCACGTCTTTGCTCATCTCTGAATTAAGCGCCACATCCTTGGAAAGAGTCTACCGGCTCGAAGAGTACTTAGTACAGGGGGTGATCGTCATGAGAAAAAGACACAGTGGTGTAGCTAGAGTCTTTTCTGTAGAGAAAATGCGAGGAGTGAATCATGATCCTGCACCTCATCC
>JAPUIC010000061.1 GCA_027297425.1 Nitrososphaerota archaeon
CAGCTGTACCGTGAAGGCGTTCCTGTATCCGGGATACAAAGAGTACTAAGCTCCGGCTCATTGGGAGTGCGCAGGAAGAGAAAAATGGTTCCAACGAGGTGGAGCATAACGGCAATAGATGATACGATATCAAAGCAGACTATTCAGCAACTAAAGGGATACCAGGAGGTAGGAGAACATATGGTCTTTCTCAGGAAGGTTCACAAGAATATGTTTGCTGCAATAATTATCCCGGGTACATGGAACTTTGAATGGATCGAGGCATGGTACCCTAATACAACCTGGAATATGATGAACGAGGGTGAAGCGGAGCTCATGGGTGATCATGAAGGTTATTTTGGAAGAAAGACATACGCCAAAGTTGGAGGTTGTTATTACTCATCACGATTAGCGACATCCGAGTTCTTAACTAAGATTAGGCGACAGGCCGGCGCACTTCTCATACGAGAAATACATCCTGGGTTTAACCTACCACTCGGGGTCTGGTTCGTCCGAGAAAACCTTAGAGAAATGTTTTCCTCAGAGCCTTCTAGGTTTAGTAGCTTAGAAGAAAGTTTAGCATATTTATCTAGACATATCTCGGTGCCGCTACCAAAATGGGTTGCAACTAGCCGCCTACTCCACAACTTGCGTACCCAAACTAAACTTATCCTCCCAGATGCTATATGACCAAAACCAAATTTCACAAGATTAAATGTTCAACTGCTCTAAACGTAACCAAACTGCCAGACCTAGATTACTCATTTAACCCGTATCTGGGCTGCCAAATCGGTTGCCGTTATTGCTACGCCCTGTCTTTTCTTCAGAAAAAAGAACAGGGCCTTGACTGGGGTAACTTTGCGATAGCCAAGGAAAATATCTTGGAGATATTGGCTCGGGAAGTAAAGAAGAAACCAAAGGGGGTTGTTGGTGTTTCTACTATAACCGATCCTTATCAGTCTATTGAGAAGAAGTTGGAGTTAACCAGGAATGGCATAGAGATGCTGAGTACAAACGGATTCCACGTATCTATTCAGACAAAGTCGAATCTCGTTTTAAGAGATCTGGATCTGATTTCACCGGGGACTTTTGATATCGGCGTGACGATAACTACCTCAAGACCTGAGGTCTCGAGAATTTTGGAGCCTTCTGCACCACTTCCAGAAAAAAGAGCACAGATATTAGAAGAGTGTTCAAAAAAGGGGGTCGAAACATGGCTTTTTTTCGGCCCTATAATCCCACATGTCAATGATTCCCTAGCTGACATCGTTTCAGTTGTAAAATTGGCTAAAAGATCAAACAGTGCCATCCTCTACGACCGGTTTCGCGAGAAACGGTGGGTCCTTGAAGTCTTACTTCCCAAGATAGATGAGATGGAATCAGGCCTAGGCCAAAAGGTCAAAGATAGCATTAACGACTTGTCACATTGGAGGCAGACTTCTTCTCTGATAGAGCGGGTTTGCAAAGATCAGGACGTCAACCTAAAGGTAGCATTCCCGAACCGACAGCAAGATCTCCTTCAGACGATGCTAACTTCTTATCTCTAAGGCCAACTTTTCGATGCAACACGCGGCTTGCATTTTTCTCGTGTAAGTTTTATAACCTATTCTCTGTGGTGTCTCAGGCGATAGTAGTCAAAGATGAGTACAATCGCCTATGTGAGCAAGATCTTTGATAATCTGACTAATGTAGATTCCCAACAGATCGAAGCTGTTTATCATGACCTCAGAAGTGCTGGGGTGATTATTCCTGCTGGAGAGGGACGCTCTAAAGGGGCACTAAGTATTGCATGCAGTGAATTGGCGAAAATGAGCCATGGGAAGGTAATAATTGATAGGGGCGACGTCGGTTTTCCTGGACGAGATCTTGAACAAGCTGCCCCCGTACTAAGCAAGCGGTATGGCCAGGTATGCCTGCTTATCAATTCCGGTAGTGGGAGATCTATGATGCCCTTGATCGATGCTCAGAAGTTAGGATATCATATAGTCTCAGGGGGAAATGCTAGAGACTTTAGAATGGATCTGATAACCTCTGAACCAGATTCACCATTAGGAAAATTATCAGGCAAGTATGGAAATTTGATCGAGCTTAAAGGAAGAGAGGCTGACCCTCCTACAGAGGCTAGAGAATTTAGAAATGTTGGCATTATGGAGGATCTCTTTACTCTCGGCAGTGGACTACTTTTTCAAAGTATGGCAGAAGCTATGGTGGAGGAAACAGCCGTAGAAAAGATACCTAAGATTCAACAAGGATTATTCTCTCAAGTCGAAGAAGTTGTAAACAAAGTAATTTCATCTGAATTCTTCTCATTCTTACTAGAGACCCTAGAAGAGCGGAGATGCTGCTTCCTTGCTGGCCTCGGCAGTAGCCAAGAGGTCGCGAGAATGACCGCCGTGAGAATAGGCCATGTTAAGAGGGCTATAGGTGATCAGGTCTATGTAGCTGGCGATACTAATACTCCTCCTCCAAGACCAGGAGATACTCTCTTAGTGGTCTCCAATAGCGGAGAAACTGAAGTTGTCGCAGCTTGGTGTAGGAACTTTAAGAAAATGGGCGGCAAGATAGCTTCATACCTCGGTACTCCGAAGAGCACGATAGAATCTTTGTCTGACTTCTGCTTCGTAGATAAAAGCAATGCGAAAGCTGGGATCCCTAACAGTTTCTATATCAAGGCTGCTTTTGCTCTAAGCCCGTTGCCGATTTACCTAATAGAACGTGTCGAGGAGAGGGGACTAAGACTGCCCGAGTACATCATTAGGTGGCATAGATCTGTGATATCCTGAGTTATTCGGAAAGAATCCTCAACGGGTTAGTTAGCGTTTCGTAATATTCTCTCATCCATGGGAGAATATCTCTACCCAAAAGGTCCAAGAACCTTTGTTCATTCGGACTAGCACTGTGAATATAAACTCGGCTGAACCCCATCTTCAGAAACTCCCCCAGCCTCTTGATGATGTCGTCTGACTTTGTAGTGACGAGCCATGTCTCCTGAATCTTTTCGATCTCGTCTTGACCGACAATAGCTTCCAACTCTCTAGGATCCGAAATATGCTCGCGAACTTTCCTGGGAATGGCTGTCGGTGCCCAGTAGGATGCGCCTTCTAAAGCCCTGTCATAATCCACATCGTAGGCGACTTTAAACTCCATGCAGACATCAAGTTTGGAAGGATCCCTCCCAGCTTTTGTACACCCATCTTTCATTGACGTTATCAACTTCATATGGTTCTCCAACCCTCTGGGGTTAGTTAGAATACCGTCTCCTAAACGGCCCGCGAGTGAAGCAACCTTCGAGTTAGAAGTAGCTAAGTAAATGGGAATTTTCTTCTTGGGCTTGGTATACATCTTAGCCTTTCTGAGTTGATAATACTTGCCATTGTAATCTACATAATTTTGACTCCATAATGACTTGATAATTTCAACGGCTTCTTCTAATCTTTCGACCTTTTCGGCAAATTCAGGCCACTCATACCCAAGTGGATATTCGTTCATTTTATGTCCAGTACCGAGTGTGAGGAATATCCTTCCAGGAAACATGCTATCCAGCGTGGCGAAAGCTTGGGCAACGATAGCCGGATGGTACCTAAAGAATGGAGTTGTTACTGCCGTTCCCAGTTCCCCTACGTTGGTCTGTGAAGCGGCAACGGCTAGCCAGATCCATGGTAGTGCTGCCTGGCCGCTATCTCTCCACGGATGGAAATGATCGCTTGTTACTATTAGGTCGAACCCAACGACTTCAGCGTGTCGCGTATTTCGAAGAAGGGTTTCGGGCTCATACTGTTCTTGAGCCGCCCAATAACCGACCTTTAGTCTGACCAAACCCTATTAAAACTGCATAACCATTGGTAGATATATCTTTGGACGATTTTTTTGATGAATTAAAAACGTAAATAGAATAATCAAGGCCAGGATTAAAGCATGATATTTCTATTATCACATCATCTATCAGAAGCTACCCCGACATTCGCAGGAGGCCCTCCCATGAAAATTCAAGGACTCAAAGAAATAGAAAATGGAGATAGTAGTAACAGTTACATTATTACCATGCAAAACCATCTAGGGACTCATATTGATGCACCTAGGCATTTCGATCCCAATGGTAAACCGATAACCTCCTTTTCTATTGATTCATTCATTTTCACGAGCCCTAAGCTTATAGACATTCCAAAGGGGGCTTTAGGATCAATACAGGTCAGTGACCTAGAACCTCTTAGAGACAAAATATCGGACGCAGATTTACTAATGATTCGAACTGGTTTTCAAGAATATAGATCCGATACTCAGAAGTACAGTTTTAGTAATCCTAGTATTTCAATTGAAGCGGCAAAATACCTGACTACATTCTCGAATCTCAGGGCTATCGGTTTTGATACTATCTCTGCGGCCTGCCCCGATAGACGGGAGGAAGGTAGAACCACACACCGTGTACTTCTTACAGATAGAGATTTTTTTATCGTGGAAGACATGGACCTAAAACAATATCCTACTGATTGTAACAGGGTACTCATTATTCCTATCTTCATCGAGGGCGTAGATAGTTCTCCGTGTACTATTCTAGCTGAAGTCTGATCAATCGGCCGGATCTGTGCAACTGATTGCTAGATATCATTATTTCGGGTCAATGAGGTAGAAAATATACTGGATTTCCGTAGAGGTATAGCGTCGACAATAGTATTCCTTACAATTTTCCCGCTAAAGTCAGGCCATACCAACCTGAAGGTGGCTGCAGTATACATGCCCATCTTTCCCATGATCGGGTTGGGTATTGGACTGTTGGCAGGCATATTCGGCTATCTTTTTCTGAATGTGTTCCCATCAACCATTGCTGGATTCCTTACTCTTGGAGTATTACTGCTGGTAACAGGTCTTCATCATACTGACGGACTATTGGACTTCGGAGATGGGCTTATGGTCAAAGGGACCAAAAAGCAAAAACTTCTCGCTATGGGTGACAAAATTACAGGAACCGGGGGTTTCGCATTGGGATTTATCGTCCTGCTTATCACTGCTTTCAGTATATCTTTTCTCTCAGGAATTGTAATATTAGCGCTGATAGTATCTGAGACTACCGCGAAAACCAGTATGGTTCTGGCAGCATCATTCGGTAGGTCCGCGTATTCGGGTACTGGCGCAATCTTCACTACAACAATGCAAAGCAAACATTGGACGACTAGACTTGTTCCAGTTATTTTTGCCTTAGCGGTCGGATTTTGGAGCCTGGGGTATGTTGGGTTACTTACTGTATCGATTGGCCTGTTGGTATGCCCAGTGATAGTCGCGATATCCTATAGATCATTCGGAGGGTTAACAGGTGATGTATTCGGTGCCCTGAATGATCTAACTAGGATGAGCACACTTCTTGCATTTATCGTACTGATTTAGAAGAACCGAAAGGATCGATTGAACTCTCGGTAGTCCTCTTATTCAAATATAAATCAGGTAATGATCCCCCTATGCCGGACATGTCCGCAAAGAGTTCTCAGCCTATCCACGATATACTAACGGCCAAGGACGTCCATGTAGAAATGCGTGATGGAACGAAACTAGCCGCCGATGTCTTTCGTCCGGCTTCCAAGGGAAAATTTCCTGCGTTACTTGCTATGTCTCCGTATGGTAAAGGGATACAATCTCTGCCGCTAGCTCCTCAGCCTCCAGGGACTCCCGTTTATCTGCCTCCGATTGAAGCCGGAAACTACGAGTATCTAGCGTCTCGTGGTTACGCTCATATTATAGCCGACGTTAGAGGAACTGGTCATTCAGGCGGCGAGTATCTCGGCTGGGTTTCTCCCCAGGAGGCTAAGGATGGATATGACTTGGTTGAGTGGATTGCTAAACAGCCTTGGTGTAACGGCAAGGTTGGGATGGTTGGAATCTCGTATTATGGGGAAATTCAATTGATTGTAGCTGCAGAGCAACCCCCACACCTCAAAGCGATCATGCCTTGGAACGCCCCTGCTGATTTTTATCGGGAATCGACTCACCATGGCGGAATTCGTCAAATGTTCTTCCACTATCTGTATGTCCAGCGAATTGGTAGCGATAACTCAACATCTGTTATGATCAAGAATACTAATCCAAAAGAATTAGAAAAGCTGATCAAAAAAATTAAGGAAGATCCCGACCTACGGATCCTTCCAGAGATCTACACCTTCGTCGACAGCCCTAGGAAGGCACCCTGTTTCTTTGATATTCTCGTTAATCCCAATGATGGACCATTCTATTGGGAGCGATCTCCGTATACCAAATACGATAATATCAAGATCCCATTTTATGCTAGATCCGGGTGGTGGGCCTATGGTCACATGCATCTTACTGGGGCCTTTCGGAACTACCTAGGGATTGACGCTCCAAAAAGACTCGAAATTGATAAGCCTGTGGTTGAAGAACGACCTCTCCCTGATGAGTATAACGAAACCGTGATTTCCTGGTATGATTATTGGCTCAAGGGTATCGATAATGGGATAATGGATAAGCCTCCGATAAAGATCTACGTGATGGGTGCTAATGAATGGAGATATGAATCTGAATGGCCATTAGCAAGGACAAAATGGACCAAATACTACCTTCGTCGATGGAGCGATCTATCTACCGAGGTAGAACCCGCCTCAGGTAAACCGGATGCTTTTGTACAGCAACCTGCAGATGAATCTGATGTAATTAGTTCCGTCCAATATCTGACCAATCCTTTGATGCATAATACAGAGATCACCGGTCCAATCGTACTAATGTTATATGCCTCAATAGATAGAGAAGATACTAACTGGATAATTTCCCTTAGGGACGTCTCCAGCGATGGTGTTGAAGTAGAATTAACAAAAGGGTTCCTCAAGGCATCCCATAGGGATTTAGATAAACGCCTTTCGAAACCGTGGCAACCATACCATCCCCACTTAGCGCCCAAGAAGGTTACGCCTGGACTCGTTCAGGAATACGCCATAGAGATGGCTCCAACATCTAATGTTTTCTTCGCCGGCCATCGAATAAAGATCGTAATTAGTTCGATGGATCATAGTAGGGCAAGAGATTTCCACCTTGCGCCTGTAACCTTGGGCGCCAGCCATATGCCTTGGCACGTATGTAGTAGTGAGACCACTCTACACAAGATATATCACGATAAGAAGGCGCCCTCCCATCTACTTCTACCAATTATACCATAATTACTTCGAGCTCTTGACGGACCTTCTTATTCCTCTTCCAGGAGATAAGACTGTTATGTTGAGTCTCGTTACTGGATGATTAGTTATTTCTGTTTTTACATTAAATACTTCTTGAATGTTTCGTTGGGTAAATACCTCCTCCGGAGTCCCTACACTGAAGAGTTTTCCTTGACTAAGCATCAGGAGGTAATCGGAGTATCTTGAGGCTAAATTAAAATCATGAAATACAGATAAAACGATGAGCCCCTTCTTCTTACAAAAATTCTTTACAGTATCCATTAATTCTATCTGATGGCTCACATCTAAGTTTAAGGTAGGTTCGTCCAAGAGCAAGATCTTGGGTTCCTGTGCCAGAGCTCTAGCAATTATCACCATTCGTCTTTCTCCACCACTCAATTCGCTCATCTTCCTCTCTGCAAGAGAAAGGCATTTGGTTTGTTCCATTGCGTGTTTAGCGATCTGGAGATCACGAGGACCCTCCATTTTGAATGATTCTATATGCGGATTCCTCCCCATCATTACTACTTCTAGAGCGGTAAAATCAAAACTTACCAAGCTGTCCTGGTGCACCACTGCGAGTTTTTTTGCCAGTTCAATGGGTTCAATCAGGTAGGGATCCTGACCATCAACCGTAACTGATCCTTCTGCCGGTCTTAAAACTCTACTAATGACCCGAAGGAGTGTGGTCTTTCCTGAACCGTTTGGTCCGACTATGCCGATAAAATCATTCGGCTTGCAGGAGAA